>JAAYZJ010000422.1 GCA_012514915.1 Lentisphaerota bacterium
GCGAGTATCTGCTGGCCAACCTCTACCAGGAACTGGCCATGGAGCAGAAGGAGGCGAAGAACATGGACGCGGCCCTTCCGCTCTTCACCGAGGCGCTGTCGCGCTTCGCCGCGATCCTGAGCACATGGCCCGACAGCAAGTTCGCCGCCCGCGCCCAGTACCACAAGGCGCTCTGCCTCGAGATGATCGGGGACTACAACCGGGCCAGCGAGGAGTATGTCAAGATGACCTACCTCTTCCCCGAGTCGCCGCTTGTCGGCGACGCCTCGATCCGCCTGGCCACCTACTACTACACGCAGGAGCAGCGGTACGACATCGCCGGGCGGATCTACTCGAGCTTCCAGCGGCGCTTCCCCACGCACGAGAAGGCCGACCGCTCGCTCTTCATGAGCGCGCAGTGCCACATGAAGCAGGCCGAGCGGTTGCTGGACGACTACCAGAAGGCCGGCAGCAAGGGCGTCAATCCCGCCGCGCTGGTCAAGGAGGAGTACCTGGCCGCCGTCGAGGCGCTCAACACGCTGACGGAGAAGTACCGCGAGACGGCCAGCGTCGGCCTCCGTGCGCAAGCCCTCTACTGGGCGGGCGACGCCAGCCTGCGCGCCGAGGTCTACGACCAGGCCTATCTCTACCTGAAGCGGACGGTCTTCGAATACCCCGAGACGGAGTGGGCGCGGCGCGCCCGCGGGCTGCTGCTGCAGGAGGCCAAGGTCTTCGAGGAGCTGGAATAGCCGATGGCCAACGGAGTCCACGACAGGCGGCGGTGTGCCGGCACCGGGATCCTCCGGGGCCTGCTGGCCTTGGCGGTGGCCGTGGCGGCGCCGCGGGCCCTCCGCGCGCAGGAGAATTGGAGCTGGGTGCTGCCGGGGAAGATCTACCAGAATCTCGACTTTTCCGAGCGCGCAGGCATCGACCGCGCCCTCGCGGTCTTCCGCCGGGCCGAGGAGGCCGAAAAACGGAACACGCCGGTCAACGATCTGATTCCGTTATACCGCGGGGCGGCGGCCGAGTGGAGGAAGTTCCAGTTGCAGTACGAGCAGACGGCCTCGCCGGCGATCGCGGCCTATTCCCTCTTCATGCAGGGGCTCAGCCTGCAGGGCGCCCGCGACCGGCACGCCGCTATCAAGGCCTACACCGAACTGCTCGACTACTTCCTCGACGAGCGCTGGATCTCCTCGGCGGCCCTCTACCACATCGGCCTCGCGCACCTGCAGAACGGCGACGAGCGCCAGGGGCTGAAGGTCTACGCGACGCTTGTCGAGGATCCCGAGCACGCGAAGCATCCGCTGGCGGCGCGCGCGCTGAACCGCCTCGCCGCCGCTCGCTGGCGGGAGAAGAAGTCCGGCGAGGCGGGCGACTACTGGCGGCGCGTCATGACGGCGCACTTCAAGGCCGTCGCGCGGAACGACTACAACGAGAGCCGCGACCTCTACGTCCAGTCGCTGGCGGTCACGGGCCAGTGGCGCGCCTACGAGGAGCTGCTCTTCGAGGGGATTCACCCGGAGGCGGTCCAGAAGCGCGCGGACGCCGTCCAGGGCGCGGTTGAATGGCTGCGCAACCGCATGTACCACTTCTGGCCCGGGTGGTACTACGCTGTCTACTTCGCCGAGAAGGAGCGCGAGGCCAAACGCGCCGCGTGGCGCAAGGAGCTTGCCACCTGGTTCGACTCGTACCAAGTCCTCTTCGCGGAGGCCGACCGCGTCTGGAACCACGCCGTGCTCGCTTTCCGGGTCTGGCACGAATACCGCGCCGAAGAGGGTGCCAAGCGCGTGCCTGCGATCAACAAGCTGCTGCTTGGCCTCAAGACCGACGACGCCGGCAAGGCCAAATACGGATGGGAATTCGCCATCATTCTGTGGGAATGCAACATGGTTGACGAGGCGCGCGCGACGATCAACACGCTGCTGCGCGGCCTCAAGATCGACGATGCGCACAAGGCCCGGATCGCCCGGGATTTCGCCATGACCCTCTGCACCAGGCAGTTGTTCGGCGAAGCGCGCGCGATGCTGCCCTTCGTCAAGAATGCCGTCGACAACCTCTGGCTGACCTTCGAGATCGAGAACCGCGCGAACCAGCTCCCCGCCGCGCAGCTGGCGCTCGAGGGTCTCGTCGCCAGCCAGGATCCGGCCGTCTCGCTCGCCGGCAAGAAACGCCTTGCCTGGTTCCACAAGGACCGCACGCGCAACTACGAGAAGGCCGTCGCCCTCTACCTCGACATCGCCCAGCCGCCCGGCACCCTCTGGGATCTCCAGGAATGCTACCGGCGCTGGGGCAAGAAGCGGGAGGCCTACACGGTGCTGACCGAGCTGGCCAGCATCTTTCCGGCCGAAGCCGCGCGCGCGGTCTGGGTGCAGGGACAGTACCGCGAGCAGGACGGGGAGAAGGACAAGGCCATCGCCTGCTACCGCCGCCTGCTGTCGCAGCCCGAATGGA
>JAAYZJ010000423.1 GCA_012514915.1 Lentisphaerota bacterium
ACGCGCGGGCGAGATGGCGGATCCGCGCGGCATCCTGCGCGAACTCGAGGGCGCGCGCGGCCACCGACGGCGTGGCGCCGCAGGCCAGCAGGCCCTCGGGAGCGGCCACCACCCGCGGCCAGTAGCCGCGGCGCGCGGCGAAAGCCCGCAGGGCGGCGGCGGCGAGCACCCCTTCGTACGAGAAAGATTTGGCATACACCAGATGATCGGGCGAAATGGGGCCGGCGGCGGCGTTGACCGCCGGCGCGGCGAGCACGACGCGGGCCTCGTCGCCGAGCTCCGTCCGCAGCAACTCCGTGGCCGCGGCCACCCACTCCGCCGACGGCGCCGCGCCGGACGGAACCGTCTCCGCGATCCCCGCCACGCGATACTCCGCCTGCAACGCGCCCATCACTTCGGCATACGTCCCGCGGATTTCGCCGTCCGTGTCGCCCGCGACGAACACACCATGGTTTTCCAGCCACATGAGCCGGGGCTCCCGGCCGCCATGCGTTTCGCGGTGGCGCGCCAGAGCCTCGCGGACCCGTTGGCTCAGGGTGTAGCCGGGATCGACGTAGCCCATCCACAGCGAATCGGGGAACAGGCGCCGGGCCGTTTCCCGTCCACCCAGTGCGCACACCAGGCCGTTGACCCGCGTGGGATGGGTATGGACGACGAACCGGGCGCGGAAACATTCATGCACCGGCGCCTCGACCGAGGCGCGCCCGGGTGTTTCGGCACGGACCGCCCCGGCCATGACCTCCTTGACCAGCGCTTCGCGCGCGGTCGCATCGGCGGGCGTCTCCAGGGTGAACAGCGTGGCGAGGCGCCGGCGGTCCATGGCGATGAAGCGCTCCGGCGTCAACCCGCTCAGGGTTGTGCCCGAGGGCTTGATCCAGAGCGTTTCGTCATCCTTGCAGGAGGTGTTGCCGCCGCCGCCCATGACATAGTCGTCGGCGCCGAATGCATGCGAGAGGGTCGTGATCGTTTCGAGGTCGGTGGGCATGGGGGGTCCTGGAGGTTGCCGGGTGGGGTGGGTTTGGTCAATCAGATGACCAGCGGAACATTGCGCCAGCGGTGGAGCCACTTGCCCAGCGGGGCGCCGTCGCCCTTCAGGCGCACGAGCGCACGCCAGCTCAGGCGGTTGGCCGTCAGCTCGAAAAAGATCACGGCGAGGTCGAGACGGCTGCCGGCCAGCCGATCGTCGAGCCGGCGGCGCAGCTCCTCGGCGGGAACGGGCCGCGGCAGGGTGCCGCCCAGGAACCAGAGATCGGGCGCGACACGCGCGGCGAGCCAGGGCGGGGGGGTGCCGCCGGCGTCGGCCCGCGCGCCCCGCTGCAGGTCGAAGACGCAGGTGTCGAGGTGGATGGCATCGCTGAATTGCTGGGCCGGCGTGGCCGGGGAAAAGACGGGGAGCCGGTCGACGGCCGCCGTGAGCGACTCGCGTTCGATGGTGCGCAGCGCCTGCGGCTCGTCGAGACCGAGGAGTTCGCAGAGGCGCGCGAAGATGCGGCGGCAGTCATCGGCGTCGAGCAGGGTGGCCGTGGCGTCGGACAGCATCCGCTCGGTCAGCGTCGCCCAGCGCCCGGGGCGGATCAGCAGGCGGCGTGCACCGCCGGCCAGCCAGATCCGGTTGTCGAACACGACGGGCGGGTCGGGTTCCAGACGCCGCTGGCAGTCGATGAACCACAGGCAGCCGCGGTGCACGGTGACGACATCGACGATCTGCTCGCACGGGCGCCGCCCGCCCGCCAGGCGGAGTGGCAGGTGGATGCGCGTGTTGCCGGCGCCCAGCAACACCAGGGTGGACGCCAGGAAATCCTCGAAGCTCCAGTCCCCCGCCGGGCACGGCCGCCCGAGCGCGGTCTCGAACATCGCGCGCCAGTCCCAGTTGGCGGTCTTGCCGGCCGCGATGATGCGGGTGAGTTCGTCGGGCGTCAGCGTCTCGGGGGCGCGGCTCTCGCGCCAGAGTGGCTCGACGGCTTCGCCGGGGCAAAGGGCGGGCAGCAGCAGCGCGAGATCGAGCGGGTCGGCCTCGCACGCGGTGGGGGCGTCGGGGGCCGGCTCGGCCAGCAGGCGGCCGCCGGTCGCCGCACGCCAGAGCTGCCACCCGCCCGCGCCGGCCCGGGCGAACATCTGCCAGTCGGGGAACTCCTCGCCGGCGCGCGAAAGGGCGGCCAGCATCGTCGGGCGCGCGCCCGTGCCGTCGAGAAACCAGTGCCCCACGTCGGGGCGGAAGGCGCGCCAATCGCGCAGCCTTCCGACTACCGATTCAGGGGCGTCGGTTCCCGCTTCACCCGGAACGACCACCTTGAGTTCGGGCCACTGCCGACTGCAAAACCGTCGCAGCCGTTCGGCGTCGGGCGCCGTGGCGGCGGTATGGTAGACGAAGAGCATGCCGAGCCCCCCGACGCGGCGGCGCCAGGCGATGCTTTGCAGGCTGCTCCAGAGATCGGCCTGGGCAAAGACGGCCAGGGCGGATTCGGTCGCACCGGTCGCCGGTGTGGATAAGGATGGGGTCACGTTCACAGTGGCGGCGTCCTGA
>JAAYZJ010000424.1 GCA_012514915.1 Lentisphaerota bacterium
CCGGGACCGCCGCCGCCATGCGGCGTGGCCAGCGTCTTGTGCACGTTGAGGTGGACGACGTCGAAGCCGAGGTCGCCGGGGCGCGCGCGGCCCATCAGCGCGTTCATGTTGGCGCCGTCGTAGTACAGCAGCGTGCCGTTGGCATGCGCGAGGTCGGCCAGCTCGCGCACCTGGCGCTCGAAGAGCCCCAGCGTGTTGGGGCACGTCAGCATGACGGCCGCGGTCGCGGGGGTGAGCTTGGCCTTGAAATCGGCGAGATCGACGTTGCCGTCGGCATCGGTGCCGACGGAGACGACCGAGAAGCCGGCGATGGAGGCGCTGGCGGGATTGGTGCCGTGCGCCGAGTCGGGGATCAGGACCTGGCGGCGGCCGCCGCCGTTGGCGCGGTGGTAGGCGGCGATCAGGAGCATGCCCGTCAGTTCGCCGTGGGCGCCGGCCATCGGCTGCAGGGTGAAGCCGCGCATACCGGTCAGTTCGCACAGCAGGCGCTCGGTGCGCCACAGCACTTCCAGCGCGCCCTGCGTCAGCGCCTCGCCGCCGCGCAGCCGGGGCAGCAGCGGATGCAGCCCCGCGAAGCCATCGAGCGCGGCGACCTTTTCGCAGATGCGCGGGTTGTACTTCATCGTGCACGACCCGAGCGGATAGAACTGGGTGTCGACGCTGAAGTTCTGCTGCGACAGGCGCGTGAAGTGCCGCACGACATCGAGCTCGCTCACTTCGGGCAGCTCGGGGGGCGTGTCGGCGCAGCAGGCGGCGGGGAGGGGCAGCGCGCCCGCCTGCTCGTCTTCCGCGAGGCGCGGGAAGGTGATGGCGCGGCGGCCGGGAACCGATTGCTCGAAGATCAACTTGCTCACAGCAGGGCCTCCAGTTCGCCGGCCAGGGTGTCGATCTCGTCCCGGGTGCGCTTTTCCGTCACCGCGATCAGCAGGCAGCGCGCCAGATCCGGATAGTCACGTTGCAGCGGGTAACCGGCGGCGAGCCCGCGTGCGAGCAACCGGCTGGCGATCTCGTCGGCATCGCCCGGCAGTTCGAGGACGAACTCGTTGAACACCGGCCCCTGGTTGCGCACGCGGACGCCCGGCAGGCGGGAGAGGCGGCGCTGGGCGTAGGCTGCCTTGCGGACGCAGTGCTCGGCCTGCTGGCGCAGGCCCTGTCGGCCGAGCAGCGAGAGGTGGATCGTCGCGCGCAGGGCGCAGAGCGCCTCGTTGGTGCAGATGTTGGAGGTGGCCTTCTCACGGCGGATGTGCTGTTCGCGCGCCTGCAGGGTCAGCACGTAGCAGCGGTTGCCCCGGCGGTCGACCGACTCGCCGACGATTCGTCCGGGCATCTTCCGCACGAGCGCCTGACGCACGGCGAAGAACCCCAGATAGGGGCCGCCGAAGGCCAGGGGCAGGCCGAGGCTCTGGCCCTCGCCCGTCGCGATATCGACGCCCATGTCGCCGGGCCGCTTGAGGAGGCCGAGCGAGACGGGATAAACCGAGGCGACCAGCAGGGCGCCGGCCTGGTGCACGCATGCGGCCAGGTCGTCGAGCACGTCGATCGAGCCGAAAAAGTCGGGGTTCTGCACGACGACGGCGGCCACGCGGTTGTCCAGCGCGGCCGCTATCGCGTCGCGGTCCGTCACGCGATCCGGCGTCGCCGGCACTTCGACCAGCCGCAGCCCCAGGTTGCGGGTCGTGGTGGCGAGCATGCGGCGGTAGAGCGGATTGACGCCGCCGCTGACGAGGACACTGTCGCGCCCCGTCGCCCGGACCGCCGTCAGGACGCCCTCGACGAGCGCCGAGCCGCCGTCGTACATCGAGGCGTTGGCGGCATCCAGGCCGGTCAGGCGGCAGATCATCGTCTGGAATTCGAAGATCGCCTGCAGCGTGCCCTGGGCCACCTCGGGCTGGTAGGGCGTGTAGGCCGTGAAGAACTCACCGCGCGACGCGAGGCTGTCGACGGCGGCGGGAATCATATGGTCGTAGAAGCCCGCGCCCAGGAAGCAAAGCGTCTCGTGGGCGTTGGCGTGCGAGAGCGCGTGCAGCCGGTCGTAGACCTCCTGCTCGCTCAGGCCGTCGGGCAGGTCGAGCCGGGGCAGGCGCAGCGCCTCGGGGATGTCGGCAAACAAGGCGTCGAGGGAGTCGACCCCGATGGCGGCCAGCATCGCCTGGCGCTCCTGCTCCGTATGCGGTACGAACGACATGGCGGTTTGTTCTCGCTTGGGTACGCTACGACTTGATGAAGGCGGCGTACTGCTCGGGTGTCATCAGGCCGTCGAGATCGCCCTCCGTCACGCCGCTCAGGGTGCAAATCCAGCCGTCGGTCTCGGCCGCCTGGTTGACGGTTTCGGGCGCATCCTCGAGGGCCGAGTTGACCGTGGCCACCGTGCCGCCCGCCGGCGCGTAGACGTCGCTGGCGGCCTTGACCGACTCGACGACGCACAGCGCATCGCCCGGCTTGACCGTCTGGCCGACGGCGGGCAGCTCGATGAAGGTGATGTCGCCAAGCTCGTGCTGGGCGAAATCGGAGATCCCGATGGTCGCCGTGCCGTTTTCGAGGCGGATCCATTCGTGGTCGCGGGTGAAGCGTGTCATGTTGCGGGCTCCTTCTTGATAAAGGGTTCCTGGACGACTTCGGCGGGCAGGCGGGCTCGGCCGGTGTCGACCAGCCAGCGCGCGCCGGGGGCGGCCGCCGGGGGGGTGACCGAGGCGAAACCGATCGCCCGGCCG
>JAAYZJ010000425.1 GCA_012514915.1 Lentisphaerota bacterium
AACTGATCCAGGCGGAATCGCTGAAGACGAATTCGATCACGCCCAACTGGGCCAGCTCGTTGATGTCGCGGGTGTCACCAAGCGTGCCGCTCGGATAGACCGTCACGTCGAATCGGCCATCGGTGTCGGTGCGCATCTGGTCGGCGAAGCGGTTGGCCCAGACCGTCATGAAGTCGCCGTCGAGTTCCTCGGAGGCGAACTTCACCTTCACCACGGCCTCGTCGTCGACCGGCTTCGGGCCGCAACCGGCGGCAACCCCGAGGAGAACCGCCAGGACTGCCATCGCCTTGCCGAGTTGAAATGGTTGCTTGTTGCCTGCGTTCTGCATCGTTCGCACTCCTTTATTGTGAACGGCTATTTTCCCGCAGGAGAGAGCATCGACGCAGATACGCATAGGCACGCACCACGGATTTCGATGGCCGAACATCCAGGTTGTGTGTTGAAGGCCGATAGCATGCCGGAAAAACGGGAAAAAGACAAGACTTGATCGCGAAAGATTGATCACGATTGATCAGGGGGGCGCCGAATGGCGGATTGACTTTCGGCGGCGTTTCTTCCACTATCATCCCTACAGCCCGCGCCGGTGCGCTTGCCGTGCCCGGAGCCTTCCCTTTGAGCCTGCCATGAAACGTTTTGCTTTGTCACTGATTGTCTTGCTGGGGTGCATCGGGGGGCCTGCCGGCTGCCGCCGGTCGATCCGCGCGATCGAGGCGCCCGAGCACCAGAACCCCCTGATGCGGCGCGCCCGGGCCTGCGAGCAGGCCGGCGACCTCGACCAGGCCATCGCCCTGTACACGGACGTCCTGATGAAGGCGCCCGCGCTGGCGTCCGCGCATCTGCAGTTGGCGCTGATCCATCATGATCACACGCGGGACTGCATCGCGGCCATCTACCACTACCGGCGCTACCTGGCCCTGCGTCCAGGCAGTGACAAGGAGACCATGGTCCTGGGCCGCATCCAGAAGGCCGAGCAGTTGCTGGCGACGCAGTCGGCGCGGCGCCTCTCGGTCAACGATCCCAGCGGCCAGGTGGCCCTGCTGCAGCAGATCGACAAGCTCAATGCCGGGCTCAAGCTGGCCGATGCCGAGAAGCAGCGTCTGAACGCCACCAATGCGGTGCTGACGGAGCTGGTCGCCACGCTGAACGGGCGCATCCGGCGGATGGAACTCTGGATCGACCGACTGCAGACGGCGCCCGACGGGGATGCGCGCGGGGCGGGGCGCCGGCTGGCCGTCCAGGCGCAGGGGGCGGGCGCCGGCGCGACGGCGTCGCGGACCTACGAGGTGCGGACGGGCGACACCCTGTCGCGCATCGCCGATTTCGTCTACGGCGATCCCACGCTCTGGCCGCGCATCCGCGACGCCAACCGCGAGAAGGTCCGCGACGGCGAGCGCGTACGGGTGGGCGACATTCTCGTGATTCCGTAGGTGATGGAGGAGGCGAGCACCATGGCTAAAGAGTTCTTCGACGACGACCTGATGCCCGCGCCGGCCGCGGGGCCGGACGCGGCGGCCGGCGACGCGCCCGCCACCTCCGTGCACAGCCAGAAAAAGCGCGAGTTGCCCGAGCAGGTCAACCAGGCAGTCGACGAGATCGAGCGGCTGCGCCAGCGGCAGGAGAACCTCGAGCGGCGCAAGCAGGAGCTGGTCGACCAGCGCCGGCGCATCGAGGCCTTCGAGCACAACCGGCGCGAGATGCTCGACAAACTCGGGCGCAGCGCGGTGCTCGTCGTGCGCGAGGGCGAGCAGGCGTCGCGCATGGCGGCCCTCTGCCGCGAGGTCGGCGCGCTGTTTTCGCAGTTGCACCAGGAGATGGAGTCCTTCTTCCCCGAGCGCTGGTCGGAAGAGGAGTACGATGCCCGGCTGACCCAGGCGCTGGCGCAGGTCGAGGCGGCCGGTTCCGAATACCGGCGCGCGATGGATCGGATCAACGCGCTGGGCTGGAGCCGCGGCGGCGGCAAGGCGGGCGACGAAGGCTCCTCCCTGGGCGAGGGGCTCCCCCGCGAACGGAGGGGGCCCCCCGCGACCTTCACGGAATGGCTCGTGGCCGGCCTGGCCTTCACACTGCCCGTCATCCTCGTGCTCGGCGCGCTGGCCCTGCTGGTCGTGCTGCTGGGCAAGCCGGTGTAGCGCCATGTGGCCCTTTGCCAGACGGCGCGCGGACCGGCCGCGGCTCACCGGCGTCTCGGAGCGGCTCTGGAGCTACGATGCGCGGCACCCGGCCACCTGGCGCCTGGAGACCGACGCGACGAGAACCGGCCGCCGACCATCGCCGGCGCGCCCGGCGCACGCCCACCGTGCGGGGGGCGCGCGCGCGAAGCTCACCCACTACATCCGTGCGGGGGGCATGCGCCACGAGACGCGCGACCGGCTCGACCGGCGGCGTCCCGTCGAGGGGCAGGCCATTGTCTGGCGGCTGTTCGCCCTGTTCATCCTGCTGTGGCTGGTCGGCCGCTGGCTGCCCGTCTGACGGGCGTGCGCGGCGGCTTGAAGCAGATCGCGAGCACCTCGGTGAAGTCGCCGACGAAGTGCGGCGTGAGACCCTGGCGCACGTGGCCGGGCAGCAGTTCGTAGTCCTTGCGGTTGTCCGCGGGGAAGATCAGCGTCCGGATGCCGCTGCGCCGCGCGGCGATCGTCTTCTCCTTGAGCCCGCCGATCGGCATGACCCGTCCGGTCAGCGTCAGTTCGCCCGTCATCGCGATGCGCTGGCGGACACGCTGGTTGGTGGCCAGCGAGTAGAGCGCCGTCGCCATGGTGATGCCGGCGGAAGGGCCGTCCTTCTTCGTCGCCCCGGCCGGCACATGCAGGTGGATCTGCTCGTGCTCCAGCCGGCGGGTCGC
>JAAYZJ010000426.1 GCA_012514915.1 Lentisphaerota bacterium
CGACCCTCCAAAACGCAAGGAAAACGGCGTATTCTTAACCACTGGGGGGCGCGGCGACAACCGCCCCCCCTTTTTTTTTTTCACAGCTTCGAGCCGAGTACGCAGGCACCTCCGCTGGGTTTGACGGCTGCGGGTCTAATGTATACAATAAGCGCCATGCATGCGATTGGGCGCACAGATGAGGGTGGCGCGTCGAAGTGGCGGAGCGTCGTCGCCCGCATCGAGCAGGAGTTCGCCGCGGGCGGCTACCGCGCCGGCGGGCCCTTCCCGACGCTGCTGGCTTTATGCGGGCAACACGGCATCAGCAATACCACCGGGCGCCGGGTGCTCCAAGAGCTGAAGAACCGCGGCTACATCGCCTCCCGCGGCCGCGCGGGCACCCGTGTGCTGCGCACCTCGCAGCAGCGCCAGGCCGTCTATCTTTGCCTGCGTCCCGAGACGCTGCAAGGCGGCGCCGCCGTGTTGGCGTCGGTTCATTTCATCCACGCGTTCATGGCGGGGTTTGCCGCGTCCGATCCCGGTCGGCTGTTTGAACTGGCCCCCCTGTCGTCCGATTTCCTGATCCGTCACCTGGATCGCTTCGCCGGCTGCCCGGTGTTGATCAGCGCGAGCGTCGTCACGCGAATCCGGGACGGGCGCGCACAGATCGACCAGGCGCTGGCCGACCGGCTGCATGCGCGTCTGCAACCGATTTTCTTCCATGGTTTCCCCGGCTTGGGCAACGTCATCCAGCTTGGCACCGATCTGCACGCCTCGCTGGCCCTGCCGGTCCGCCACCTCGTCCGGCAGGGCCACACGCGCATCGGCTTGGTGCTCGGCGACACGCGCTCGATCTGGTTCCAGGCGCGGCTGCAGGGCTATCTCGATACGCTGCACGAGGCGGGCCTTGGCTTCGCGCCGGAGCGCGTGGTGGTCGTCGAGGATCCGGCTGATGCAGCCGGATCCGCCGAGCTCGACCGCCTGCTCGCCCCCGCGTCGGGCCTCACGGCGGTGGCCTGCGCGACGGACCGGCACGCCTTGGCATTGCTCGAGCGGTGCCGCAGGCTGGGTGTCCGCGTGCCGGACGACCTGGCCGTCACGGGCTCCGACGACATTCCCGAGGCGCGGTTGAGCCTGCCGGCGTTGACCAGCGTCAGCGGGCGCGACCGCGACAAGGGTGCCTTCGCTGCGGAACTGCTGGCGCGGCGTCTCGGCGGCGAGACGCTGGAGCCGGTCGAGCATCGGTTCGCGCCGCAATTGATTGTGCGCACGTCGAGCCAGAAGGATCGCGCGAAGCGCGTGGAGCGGCCGCGGGCGGCCGGGCGTTCGCGTGCGAAACAGGTTGGGTAGGTCGGGAAGGTCAGTCAAGGAGTCCATCATGAAACAGTCGGTTGCACGGATGTTGAGCGGGGTCCTGGGCGTGGTGCTGTTCGGGGCAGCGGCGGGTGTGTCCCGGGCGGGAATCAAGGAGTGGAAGGCGGGGGTCGCGGGCGACTGGCAGGACGCGGCGAACTGGATCCAGGAAGCCGTGCCGACCGACGGCGACACGGTGTTCATTACCAACGCGGGATCGGTGGTCACGCTCTCGTGCACGACGTCGAACCTCACGGCGGCAACCGTGAGCCGGACGCTTGTGTTCACCAACTGGACGACGCGGCTGCGGGCCACGACCGTCACGCTGAAGAGCGGCGCACTGCTGAAGCTGCCGGGATCCTTTGATGATACGCAGATGTCCAATCGCATCCACATCGTTTGCCACGACTTCACGATGGAGCAGGGGAGTACGATCAACGCCGACTACGGGGGGTATGCGAAGAACGCCGGGCCGAGCAAGGGAGCGAATAACAGCAATTACTCGGCGGGCGCCGGGCATGCGGGGCAGGGCGGCGACAGCAGCTATGCTTTTGGCGGGCTGGCCTGTGGATCACTGGCGGCGCCCGAACTGCCCGGCAGCGGCGGCGGGGCCAGGGATACCGCTGTGAGCAGTGATGGTGGCGGTGCCATCCGGATCGCGGCGTCCGGTTCCGTCGTGATCGGTGGCGTGATCACTGCGAACGGGCGCGCAGGCTCATGGGCAAATGGCGGGGGAGCGGGCGGTTCGGTTTTCATCACCTGCCACACGTTCGCGGGCCAGGCGAGCGGCAGTCTACTTGTGAAAGGTGGCAGTGGAGGGGGCACGAGCTACAGTGGCGGAGGCAGCGGCGGACGGATGGCGATCCTCTACACGCAGGCAACCTTCGCCGACGGCTTTGCGATGAACGGAACGCCGGGCTCCGGTGTGGGCAACGAGGCGACGGGTCAA
>JAAYZJ010000004.1 GCA_012514915.1 Lentisphaerota bacterium
CCTGTTTCCGCTCCCCGGCCTTCGGGCATGACTATGGCGTGCTGATGACCTCCTCGCCGCTGGCAGGACTCCTGGCGCGGGCTGTCGTCGTCCTCGACCCCGCCGGGATCGTGCGCCATGTGCAGCTGGTGCCGGAGATCACGCAGGAACCCGACTACGAGGCGGCGCTGCGGGTTCTGGCGTGAGGCAACCTGACGACCACCGAGAAGGATGAATAGGATGAAACCGTTCAAGGCTGCATGCGGACTGACATGGCTGACGGCGCTGGTGCTGGGCATCGTGCTGGTCGGCTGCGAGAACGACAACGAATTGAGCGGGAATGAGTTCACCCTCTCCCCCGCGAACTACAGGTTCACCCGGACGAACGACTTCGTCGTGTCGATTGGTGTGCATGGCGCGGTTCTGCCGGTCACATGGAATGTTTCCGATCGCAATCTGGGCAAGGTAACCGGTGTGACGGTAGGATCGAACCAAGTCTTTGTCACGGCGGGGAATTATGAGCGCACCCCGGGAAAATACGGCGTGAACACGGTGGTGGTGCGCGATGCCCGCGGTTGGCAGGCCATCGCGACGATCGAGGTTCGTGAAGGGTTGTAGCGCCGGCGGGGACGGCAAGCGGGAGTATCGGGCGTGAGTGTAATCATCTGGCAGGGCGAGTCCGCCCTTTCTCCGTTTCGTCTGGATGCGTTGAGCGAGGGGTTGGTTCAGCGTCTGCCCCAGCTCGGCCGCGTTTCGGTGACGGCCGAGTATGTCTACGGGCTGGATCTGGAGTCCCCGTTGTCGCCGGTGGCCGAGCGCCGGTGCTGCGCCTTGCTGAACGCGCTGCCCCAGCCGCCGCCGGCGCAGGGGCTGCTCGTCAGCCCCCGCAAGGGCACCATCTCGCCCTGGTCGTCCAAGGCCACCGTGATCCTCCACAATTGCGGTCTGCAGACCGTCAGGCGCGTCGAGCGGGCCGTCCGCTACGTCGTGCGCGATGCCGCAGGATCCATCCTGACCCGCGAGGCGCTCGCCCCGGCCCTGACCGTGCTGCATGACCGGATGACGGAGGGGGTCTACGACTCGCTCGACGACCTGTTTGAACGCCGGCCTCCCGCGCCGGGGCGCCGCTTTGACGTGCTGGGGCAGGGGCGGGCCGCGCTGGACAGCGCCAATACGGAGATGGGGCTGGCCCTCAGCGACGAGGAGATCGTCTACCTGGCGCAGGCGTTCACCGAAGCCGGCCGCAATCCGACCGACACCGAGCTTGTGATGTTCGGACAGGTCAACTCCGAGCACTGCCGGCACAAGATCTTCAATGCCGCCTGGATCATCGACGGACAGGCGCGGGATCAGTCGCTGTTCGACATGATCCGCAACACCCATCGCCTCCAGCCACGCTACACGCTTTCGGCCTACCGCGACAACGCCGCCGTCGCCGAGGGGCATGCCGTGCAGGCCTTCCGCAAGGATCCGGTACAGCAGGCCTACGCTTTCGAGCCCGACCAGCTCGACCTGGTGATGAAGGTCGAGACCCATAACCACCCCACGGCCATCGCCCCCTTTCCCGGCGCGGCCACGGGCGTCGGGGGGGAAATCCGCGACGAGAGCGCGACGGGACGGGGCAGCCGCAGTACGGCCGGCTTGTCGGGACTGATGGTTTCCAACCTGCGGCTGCCCGGCTACATCATGCCGTGGGAGCGCGAGGCCGCCCCGTTCCCCGGACGGCTGGCCACGCCGCTGCGCATCATGATCGAAGGGCCGCTCGGCGGGGCGGCCTTCGGCAACGAGTTCGGCCGGCCGCAGCTCTGCGGACTGTTTCGGACCTACGAAGAGTGTGTCGCGGGCGAATGGCGCGGCTACCACAAGCCGATCATGGTGGCCGGCGGCATGGGAACGATCCGGCGCCGCCTGATCCACAAGGAGACGGTGCCGCCCGGCGCGCTCCTCGTGCAGCTCGGCGGCCCCGCCTTGCGCATCGGCCTGGGCGGCGGCGCCGCCTCGTCGATGGCCTCGGGAAGCAACGCCGAGAACCTCGATTTCGACTCGGTGCAGCGCGGCAATCCCGAGATGCAGCGCCGCTGCGAGGAGGTCATCGAAGCCTGCGTCGCGCTGGGTGAAGCCAATCCGATCATCAGCATCCACGATGTCGGCGCCGGCGGTCTCTCCAACGCCTTTCCCGAGCTCGTCGAGCAGTGCGGGGCCACCTTCCACTTGCGCCGGGTGCCCAACGAGGAGCCCTCCATGAACCCGATGGAGGTCTGGTGCTGCGAGGCGCAGGAGCGCTATGTGCTGGCCATCCGTGCCGAGGCCCGCGCCGCGTTCGAGGCCCTGTGCGCCCGCGAGCGCTGTCCGGTCGCCTTCGTGGGCGTGGCCCGCGACGACCGGCGCCTCGTGCTGGAGGACGAGCAGTTCGGCGACCGGCCGATCGACATGCCGCTCGAGGTGTTCCTGGGCAAGCCGCCGCGTCTGCTGCGCGACGTCGCCAGCCGTGTGCGCGGCCTGCCGCCGCTCGATCTGGCGGCCGTCACGCCCCGCGCGGCGCTGGAGCGCGTCCTGCGTCTCCCGGCGGTCGCCTCCAAGAGCTTTCTCATCACCATCGCCGACCGCAGCGTCACGGGCCTCGTCCACCGCGATCAGATGGTCGGGCCGCACCAGTTGCCGCTGGCCGACTGCGGCGTCACCCTGTTCGGCTACCAGGACGTCGTCGGCAGCGCCATGTCCATGGGCGAGCGGACCCCGGCCGCCGTGATCGACGCCCCGGCCTCCGGGCGACTCGCCGTGGCCGAGGCCATCACCAACCTGATGGGCGCCGCCGTCGGCCAGATCGAGCGGATCAAGCTCTCGGCCAACTGGATGTGCGCCTGCGGCGAGCCGGGCGCGGATGCCGAGCTGTACCGGACCGTGCAGGCGGTCGGACTCGAGCTCTGCCCGCAGCTCGGAGTCTCGATCCCCGTCGGCAAGGACTCGCTCTCCATGCGGACGCTCTGGACCGGCGAGGATGGCGAGTCCCACCGCCAGCATGCGCCGCTCAGCCTGATCGTCTCCGCCTTCGCCCCCGTGAGCGACGTGCGGCTGACCGTCACCCCCGACCTCAAGCCCGGCGCGTCGCGCCTCCTGCTGATCGACCTCGGCGGTGGGCGCAACCGGCTGGGCGGCAGCGCCCTGGCGCAGGTCTTCAACCAGACCGGCGACGCATGCGCCGACCTCGACCAGCCGGATCTCCTCCGCCGGGCCTTCGCGGCCGTGCAGGAACTGGTCGCGCAGCGCCGGTTGCTGGCCTGCCATGACCGTTCCGACGGCGGCGTCGTCGTCACGTTGATCGAAATGGCGCTGGGCGGCGGCCGGGGCGTGCGCGCCGATCTGCCCGGCGACGGCCGCCAGCCGTTGCCGGCCCTCTTCAGCGAGGAGCCCGGGCTGGTGCTGCAGGTGGCCGCGGCGGAATGCGACGCCGTGCGGGCCTGCCTCGTCCGGCACGGACTCGAAGCCTGCCTGGCCGATCTCGGCACGGTCAGCGACGACCGCGACGTCGTCGTGCAGGTCGGCGGCGCGCCGGCGATCAAGAGCGGCCTCCCCGCGCTGCGCGCCATGTGGTCGGAACTGAGCTGGCAGATGCAGCGCCTGCGGGACAACCCGCGGACGGCCGACGCCGAATTCGAGCTGGCCAAGGCGACCGACGATCCGGGGCTCTCCTACCATCTGACGTACGACCCCGAGGAGAATCCCGCGGCCGCAGTGGTGTCGCAACCGCCCGCCGTCGCGATTCTGCGAGAGGAGGGTGTCAACGGCCATGTCGAGATGGCGGCCGCGATGACGCGCGCCGGTTTCCAGGCGCTCGATGTCCATATGACCGATCTGCTGGAAGGCCGCCTGGATCTGGCCCGGATCTCGGGGCTTGTGGCCTGCGGCGGCTTTTCCTACGGCGATGTGCTCGGCGCCGGTTCGGGCTGGGCGCGGAGCATTCTCTACAGCGACCGCCTGGCGGCGATGTTCAAGACCTTCTTCCACCGTCCCGACACCTTTTCACTCGGCGTCTGCAACGGGTGCCAGATGCTGTCGCAGCTTGCCGGCCTGATTCCGGGCGCCGACGCCTGGCCGCGCTTCAAACGCAATCTCAGCGAGCAGTTCGAGGCGCGGCTGGTGACGGTCGAGGTGCTCGATTCGCCCTCCCTGTTGCTGCGGGGGATGGCGGGGGCGCGCCTCCCCGTCGTCGTCTCGCACGGCGAGGGACTCGCCACCTTCAACCGGCCGGGCGATCGCGACGCGCTTGTCGGCGGCGGGCTGGCCGCGCTGCGCTACGTGGACAACCACGGCGCGCCGACCGAGCAATTCCCCTTGAATCCGAACGGGTCGGTGGGAGGCCTGACCGGCTTCACGACGCGCGACGGCCGTGCCACGATCATGATGCCGCATCCCGAGCGCGGCTTCCGGTCGGTGCAACTCTCCTACCGTCCCGCGGATCTGTTCACCGGCGAGGCGGGCCCCTGGCTGCGGCTGTTCCGCAACGCGCGGGCGTTCTGCAAATAGCCGAGCCGCGACCGCACTGCAAGCCTCATCCCGTATGCGGCTCGGCGGAGACGCCTCGCCCTACCTATGAGTTTCCCGGCAGAGGGTCATGCCGAAGGGGCGGAAAGAACTGGTTCGTGCCGCGCCAGTTCGGCGGTCAGCAGGGCGGTGCGCGCCTCCCAGGGCGCGACTTGCTCGAGCGCCTTGATCAGCCGGGTCAACGCGTAGCGCCGCCCCGCCTGGGCCTCATCGGCGCTGTCCAACTGCTGCCGTTCGCGCTTGAGCGTCTCGATCCAGATCCGGGCGAGCATGTCCTCCGCCGCCTGGCAGGGGGAAATTTCCTGCGTATGGAGCATCGGGGATTCACGGCGCGCGAGCCGTTCGATCCATGCCCGCGTGGCCGGCGGTCCTTCGGTGGCGAGGAGGCTCAGCCGATCCTCTCCCGTCACGTGCAGGGAGACGGCCGCCTGGACAATGTCGCGGGCTTCCGGCTCCGTCAGCAGATCGAGCGGCAGCCAGGCGCAGACGCGCTGCATCATCGCGGCGTCGTCCGCATGATGCAGCAGGAGCCCGCAGAGACTGAAGGCCAGCGAGGGGGGGGCGACAGCGGCGGATGGCGCGGGTCGCGCCGCCGGGTTCGCGCCGGGGCGGGATGGCGCGCGCGCGGTGTCGTCGCCGGCGCGGCCGGTCGTCGTTGCCGGGGCGGGCGGCGCCGGAGTCCCGTCGCCCGCCCGGCGACGGGCGAGCAGGTTTTCGAGATCGCTCTCCAGGGCGCTCGGCGGGAGGTGCAGACGGTCGGCGGCCTCCTGCAGGAGATGGCTGCGCAGGACGGCTTTGGAGCAGCCCGCCAGCAGCGCGAGCACCTGGTCCGCCACACGGCCGACCGCGTCGACCGCGCCGGGATTCTGCTCGGCCGCTTGCAGGGTGGAGATCTGGAAGGCGGTGATCGACACGGCGGCGTCGAGGAGCGCTTGAAACGCCTCGGGGCCCTGGTCGCGGAGCAGGGAGTCGGGATCCTGCCCCGGAGGAATCGCGGCCACGCGCACCGGCAGGTCGGCCTGGAGAAACAGCTCGCCGGTGCGGAGCGCCGCCTTGCGGCCGGCGGCATCGCCATCGTAGACGAGCACGACGCTGTCGGCGTAGCGCTTGAGCAGTTGGACATGATCGACGGTGAAGGCGGTCCCCTGCGCGGCCACCGCCGTGTTGAACCCGCAGGCATGGCAGCGGATGACGTCGATCTGCCCTTCGCAGACCAGCGCCTCGCGCCGGGCTTGCTTGACGATGTGCGCGCGGGCCACGTCGAGGGCATAGAGGATGCGCCCCTTGTGGAAGACGGGGGTCTCCGGACTGTTGACGTACTTGGCCGGGCTGGCCTTCGGATCGAGAATCCGGCCGCTGAACCCGACGACACGTCCGGAGGCGTCCCGCAGCGGGAACATCAGCCGCCCGCGGAAACGGTCGTAGTAGTCGTCGCTGCCCCGCGTGTCGCGCGGCGGCGCGAGCAGGCCACCCTCGACGAGTTGCTCCAGGGTATAGCCGTGTTTGACGGCCCATTGCTGGAGCGTGCGGGGGAGTGGCGGGGCATAGCCGATGCCGAAGCGCTCGATGGTGGCGGCATCGAGTTGGCGTGCCTGCAGATAGGCGCGCGCCTGCGCGGCGGACGAGTGGCGCAGGAGGCAGCGGTGGTAGAAGGCGGCGAGATCGCCGTGCATCTGGATCAGCGTCTGACGGGTGGCGGCCTCGTAGTCCACCTGGGTGTCGAGGGGAACCAGCGCCCGCTCGGCCAGCGCCCGGACGGCGTCCATGAACGGCATACCGTCCATCTGCATCAGAAATTTGAAGACGTCGCCGTGCGCGCCGCAGCCGAAGCAGTGGTAGGTGCGCCGCGCGGGGTTGACGACAAACGAGGGGGTCTTTTCCTTGTGGAACGGGCAGCAGGCCTTGAAGACCGA
>JAAYZJ010000427.1 GCA_012514915.1 Lentisphaerota bacterium
ATGGCGGATCGTGAACCATCATGGTTCCCCGCCCGGCCTCACGGCCGCCACTGATAGCGGAGGCGCGAATCGCCCTCCAGCATCTGCTGCAACCCGAGGCCGCCGAACAGCCGCGGGCGGCGGAACAGGTCCATCCACGAGCCCTCGTCCTCGTAGCGGATGACCTTGAGCGGCTCGTCGAGCGCCAGCCGTTCCGCAACCTGTTGCATCGCCGTCTCGCGGTAGCCGATCGCGTCAATAAGCCCCGCCTGCAGGGCCTCCTCCGCCAGGAATACGCGCCCGTCGGCCCAGCGGCGGACCTCCTCGACGGCGAGGTTGCGGTTCTCGGCCACGAGCCCGACGAAGCGCCCATGGAGCGCGTCGACCACCTGCTGCAGCATGTTGGTCTGATCCGGCGAGAGATCGCGCAGCGGATTGAGCATGTCCTTGTTGGCGCCCGACTTGATCGTCACATCGCGCACCCCGATCTTGTCGGCCAGTTCGCGCAGGTTCAGGCTCGACAGCAGCACGCCGATCGAACCGGTCAGCGTGGTCGGATGGGCCACGATGCGGTCGGCCGCCAGGGCCACGTAGTAGCCGCCCGACGCGCACAAGTCGCCCATCAGCGCCACCACGACGCGCCCCTCGTCCGATTCCTTGAAGCCCTTCAGCTCATGGTAGATCTGATCGCTCAGCGTGATGCCGCCGCCGGGGCTGTCGATCTCGAGCAGAATGGCCCGCACCGCCGGGTCGGCCGCCGCGCAGCGGATGGCCCGCAAGGCCGACGACGCCGATCCCGCCCCTTCCCCGTCCCAGGGCGCATCGTTGATCATGATCGCCCCGCGCAGCAGGATGCGCGCGACCTTGACCCCGCTGTCGCCATCGCCGGCCGACCAGATTTCGCGCATGCGCGGCTGCTCGTCGACGCCGCCCACGCGCGCCGCGTCGCCCGAGCGCCACGGCGCCTCGTCCATCCAGCCCTCGCGGAACTGCCCCACCAGCCAGACGCCGGCCGCCGCAAGCACCACCACCGTCAGGCAGAAAGCCAGCAGCGCCATCACGCAGCCCAGGCCGCATCCCTTGTTCCGCTTGGTCGTTGTTTCCACGTCAACCTCTCTCGCCAGCACGCTGCGCTCACCGGACAACCGATGCGCGCGTCACTCCACCACAAGGCCGGAGACCCGGATGGTCCGCGAACTCGCCGGCCGCCACTCGGTGCCGTGAAGCACCTTCTCGGGCAGCGTCACCACGAGGCGGGTGAACCGCAGCGGGTAGTCGACCCGCCCCTCCGCCGAGAAACGCCACTGGCTGTTGCGCGGCCAGTGGTAGCCGTCGTGGTTGCGCCCGTACTGCCCCGGCAGGGGGAACGTGACGAAGCGCCAGCCGTCGTGGTTCAGGTACGAGTCGCCCCAGGCGTCATCGCTGTTCCAGTCGCAGATGCCGGCCTTGCCGCGGGCGCGCAGTTCCTCGAACATCTCCTTCGTCATGAAATCGGCCATCCAGGCGTTCGGCTCGCCGCCCTGCTCGGCGCCGATCGAGATCCAGCGTTCGCCCTGGGCGTCCTCGAGTTCGAAGATCACGCGGCCGCCGTTGCCGTTGCCCCACACCCAGAGCCCGATTTGCGCCGGCGCACCGGGCAACTCCACCGGCTGCTTCAGCTTCAGGGCGCTGTAGCACTGCTGATATTCCGTCCCTTCACCGGGTTGATCGAGCGTCACGCGCACGACGTTTTCAAACCCCTCGAAGGCGGGCTCCTCGCTCCAGGTGAACGTCCCCGGGCGGCGCAGGTTCAAGAAGGTGTAGGTCTCGAGCTCCGTGTCGCGCCGCGTCTCGGGCATCCAGGGGACGAGCGAGGCGAGCGGATCGACGACGAACGCCCCGGCCGCCGGCGCCGCCGGATGGCGCACGGCGACGGTCTCGATGGCGCGGACGGGCGACGGGGTGCGGAGGTAGACGAGGCTTTCCGAGACCGTGCAGGCCACGCGGCCGTTCGCCGGCGCGAGGGTCTCCTCGCGGCCGAACAGGCCGGTGAGGATGACGTCCCCGTTCCAGTCGCCCGTCAGGACCAGATCGCGCGCGCCACGCGGCGTCCACAGGCACGTGATCGCCGTGCCGTCGCGCCGCTCGAATTCAAAGGCGTAGAGCGCGGCCGAACCCGTCGGCACCTGGCGTCGGAAGCGGGCGCCGTCGAGCACCTGCGTCAGCGTGGCGTAGGCGACGTACGCTTCCTTGGGAGCGACCCGCGGGTAGGCCGTGCAGAAGCCCGATCCGCCCCAGTTGCTGTGGTAGTAGCTGTTGGCCATGTCGGTGATCGAGCCGACGCGGATCAGCGGGACGCCCCAGGCCAGCGAGTGCATGATGTGCCGCGCATAGTACTGGGCCTGCTTCCGCGGACTCAGGTTGCCGGGATTCGTGTTCGGGTAGCAGACCTCGTAGCACTGGTAGAGCTTGGTGTCGGTATAGCCATGCGCGTCGAGGATGCGGCGGAACATGAACAGACCGGCGTTGTTGCCGACGAAGTCGGTCGGCTGCGCCTCGGGGGGGCGCATGAACGAGCCGCTCTCGTTACCCGCGATCGTCAGCAGTTCCTTCGGAATGCCGCGCTTGCAGAACGCCTCGACCAGATGGGGCGGCCCGTTGCCGAAGTAGATTTCCGTGTCGGGGAAATTCGCGCGCATCAGCTCGTAGGTCTCGATCGCCTCGTTCCAGAGCTGATCGAACCGCGCCTGCTCCTTCTCGTTCATGATGTACGGCACGCCCGAGAAGGTCTCGGGGGTGCGGGTGATGTGCGGCCCGCTGATGGAGGTTTCATGAAAGATCAGCACGCGGGGCGGCGCCCGGAAGTCGGGGTTCGCCGCCTTCTCGGCGATCATCTTGCGCACCTTGTCGGGATTGACGGCCGGATCGTTGAACGCCTCGAGCCCGTGCCGTTCCGATGGCCGCATGTAGCGCAGGCCGGCCTTGACCGCCAGCGACCCGGTCAGATCGATGTCGGCCGGCGTGTTGTGCGTCCCTGCGAAATCCCAGGTGCCGAAGGGCCCTTCGCGCCGGTGGGCGCGGGTATCGGGCGCCAGGATCGCCAGCATGACCGTCCGCTCCGTCAAGACTTCGCGCGCCCCCTTAACCAGCCGGAACGTGGCGGTGTAATGCCCGCGTGCGGACAAATCGAGCTCGATCTCCTGCGTGCTCAGCGGCACGCGCAGGCCGGGCCCCCAGGGACGGAACTCGGGGAAGACGAAGCGGTTGGTCACGCCGTCGTCGCGGGTCGTCTCCACCTCGAAGTGATGCGGGCGGTAATGCTCGTAGTGGTTGCGCATGTGAACCGTGTAGCGCGGCTTCAGGGGCTGGTTGAACACATGCCCCGGCTCGGCGGGCTGAAG
>JAAYZJ010000428.1 GCA_012514915.1 Lentisphaerota bacterium
ATCGCCATCATGCGGGCGCTGCCCAACATGGTCGTGTTCTGTCCCTGCGACCCGGCGGAGGCCGCGGCCGGCGTGCATGCCATGATCGCCAGACCCGGCCCCTTCTATTATCGCTGCGGCTACAAGCAGGAGCCACCGGTTCATGAAGGCCCGCTCGATTTTAAGCTGGGGCGCGCCATCCGGGTGCGCGAAGGCCACGACGCCACGATCATCTTTTGCGGCACGATCGGAAACCAGGCCGTCAAGGCCGCCGACGCCCTGGCGGCGCGGGGCCTGCACTGCCGGCTGCTCAGCATGCACACGGTCAAGCCCATCGACCACGAGGCTGTCATTTGCGCCGCCCGCGAAACCGGCGCGATCATCACGGTCGAGGAACATCAGCTTGCGGGAGGTTTGGGGAGCGCCGTGGCGGAGGTGTTATGCGATGCGGGCGTGGCGCCGGGCGCCTTCCTGAGGCTGGGGCTGCCCGACGTCTATGTCGGCAAGGTGGGCACGCACCCTTGGCTATTGCGTGAGTACGGACTGGATGCCGAAGGCATTGCCGCCTCGGTACGCAGGCGGATAAGCCCTGGGAGGACGATTTGATGAGCGTCCCTCGTCAACGTCTCGAAGGCAAGGTGGCGCTGATCACCGGCGCCGGTCGTGGCATAGGCTTTGCCGGGGCCCAGGCCTTCTCCCGCGCAGGCGCCAGGGTGCGTGCCGATGGCGGCACAACCCTCACGCCGATTGCTTGAGAAATTCCATGAACATCATCGATCGATTTCGTCTTGATGGACGCAAGGCGCTGGTGACTGGCGCGGGGCAAGGACTCGGCAAGGCCTTCGCCTTGGCGCTGGCCGAGGCCGGGGCCGACGTCGCGGCAGCCGACATCGTGGAGGAGAAAGCCGCCGCCACGGCCGCAGCAATCGCCAGCCTTGGGCGCCAAGCGATCACCATCAAGGTTGACATTGCCGACCGCCAGGCGGTGCAGGCGATGGTGGCGGAATGCCTCAGGCATTTTGGCCGCCTGGACATTGGCGTCAACAACGCCGGCATCGCCATTCCCATCGCGCCGGCGGGGCGGGTGGACGCCGAAGCCTGGCGGCGTCAGATGGCCGTGAATCTTGACGGTACCTTCTGGTGCATCCGCGAGCAGGCCGAGGCCATGAAGCCCAATGGGTACGGCAAGATCGTCAACATCGGGTCGATATGCGGACACATCGTCTGGCCCGATCCCCAGGCCGCCTACAGCATTTCCAAGGCCGGCGTGATTCACATGACACGTTGCCTGGCGGCGGAGTACATCCGGCATGGCATCCGCATCAACTGCATCAGCCCCGGAGTCACGCGTGTCGAGGGGCTTTACGAGGAGGTTGTCGCGGTGTATCTCAAGAAGGCGCCCATTGATCGCATCGGCTGTGTAGCCGATCATCAGGGCGCCCTGGTCTACCTGGCGTCGGAGGTCTCCTACTTCATGGTGGGGCAGGAATTGATCGTCGACGGCGGCTACATGCTGCCTTAGTGCTTTCTGAAAGGGAACATGATGATGAACCTGAATCACAGAATGCTCTTGCCAAGACCGTTCGACTTTGCGCTTGCGCTGGTCTGCACCCTTTCCACCGCGCAGACCGCGACGGATGCCGCAGCAGTACACCCGAGGTCCTACTATGCCATTGTCGAAGCCGAATCGATGAATCTCACGGGCGATTGGCGTGTCGCAGCCGACAAGGAGGGGCATTGTCCGGCCTATCCGCAGTTCTGGAGCGGCACGCGGTTGCGTGGCGGCGCCGGCGCCGAGCGGGCGGTCGCCACGCAGGAAATCGACATTCCGGCCGATGGCACGTATGCCGTATGGGTCCGCTATGAAAGTCCCTACGGCTTCGATGCGCGCTTCGATGTTTCCATCCTGCAGGGGCCGGGCACAACATCCCAAGGCATTCACCGAGACGTTCGGCGATCGCGATGACCTCAAGTCCTTCTACGGCAACTGGCGCGTGCAGGGCCCCTGGGCCTATCACAACGCCGACTTTGTCTGCCAGAAAGCGCTTGCCCGACTGCAAAAAGGGAAAGCCACGGTTGTTCTCGCCAAGGGCGACAACGGCAAGCAGGGCGCCGTCCGCATGATCGACCTGATTGCCATCACCGACGACTTGGAACGGGAACAGGCGAAGCGTAGCCGGCCCCGTCCCTGGGACCCGGAGTGCCTGGTTGACCATTGCCGGCGCACCTTCTATTTCCGTGTGCAGGTCGATGCACGCGCGCCGGCGCGTGTCGGCATATCTGACGGTCAGCCCGATACGCTGCCCCCAGGGTCGATGCACGCGCGCCGGCGCGTGTCGGCATGGCCTACAGCCTATTCTCGCCCTCCGCGGGCCTGTCGTTCCGCGTGTCCGTCCCCTTCATGCAGAACGCCGATCTGGTCACTTATCCGGCATCGACACGTGCGACCACGCTGACGCTGCCCAAAGATGTCAAGACGGAGCCGCTTCCCGCCGGTTTCGACACCGGCTGGCGCCCCTATCCGCTCAGCACACTCTGCACGGCGGAAATCAACCTCTACACCGACGCCCCCGTGGTCTTTTCCGCTTCCAGGCATGCCGACGGCCGGGACGCGGTCTCGTTCACAGTCGATCCTGCCGATCCGAAGCAGGCCGACGGACGCTTCATTGTCGGTACCGGCTTTGCGCTGATCGAGGACTTCCTGCTTGGCAGGGAATGGATGCTGCGCCACCGCGAGATCAGCCGGCGTCAGCATGAAGCCATTGCCGCGTATCCGGTGCCAGGCAAGCCCCCGTTCAAGTATCTCGTTCAGGTTTCGGGTCTGCCGGTCAATCTGGGGCCGTACGGCGACGCGATCAAGCAGGCGGTCGGACGCAGCATCGCCGGCTACGAGCCGGCGCTGTACCAGCCCGGTACGGCGGCGGAGAAGGGCATCAACCGCACGGCGGGCGGCTACTACTTCCCGCTGCACAACGCCCTCCTGAAGCGCGCCTGCTATGAGGGCGACTACGAAAGCTACCGCAAGGCCCTCGGGAAGCTGGCGGAACGCGCGCGCGAGGACAACCTCGGCGACATGCCCTGGCTGGTCAAGCTGATCGAGGAGGCGGGGCCGCCGTCGCTGGCCGTGCTGCGCACGTGGCCGGTCATCGCCGACAAGTTCCGCGCCTACCTGCAGTCGCTCGGCGCCAAGCCGGCGGAGATGCTGCCGGCCGACGCCCTCGCGGCGGCGATCGCCGAAGGGCGCACCGCCGATGGTGACCTCTGGCCGCGGGTTCAGTTGAGTGACGGCTCCGTGCAGGCGGCCGCGGAGAACCCGGTGCTTTATTACCGCAGCAAGATGTTTGCCGGCGACCTGTTTATCGAGAACCTCGCCAACGGCGTCAAACTGATCGAGGAGATCCTGCCCAAGGGGTCGGCCGGCGATCTCGGCTGCGCCTGGACACAGGATGGACACGGCGTGCGTCACAACTGGTACGACGAGATGATGCTC
Organism: Lentisphaerota bacterium; assembly: GCA_012514915.1. GTDB lineage: Bacteria > Verrucomicrobiota > Kiritimatiellia > RFP12 > JAAYLN01 > JAAYLN01. The sequence continues at coordinate 3,470 of JAAYZJ010000428.1, forward strand.
TTCCGCAAGCGTGGGGCCACCGCCTTTGGCACGGAGAACACCTGGGGGCTCTGTGGCATGGCTCATTACCTCGGGCCGCAGACGGAGTCGTACCAGGGGGCGCTGGCCCGCGCCTGCGCGAAGTAC
>JAAYZJ010000429.1 GCA_012514915.1 Lentisphaerota bacterium
GTTGATCGTGGCGATTCTGGCGCTGCTGCCGTTCAACTTCTTCGTCTCCCGGCTGAAGCGGCAGGCGCGCGACATCGAGCAGATCATCCACCAGAGCGAGGTCGCCTACCACCAGGGCGAAGGGCGGACGGACCGGCCGGCGCCGGCGGAGGCCGACAGCCGTGAACCTTGAGACGGGATTCGAGGGCCGCAGCGCGCGGATCGAGATGGTTCCGCTGATGGATGTCGTCTTCCTGCTGCTGGTCTTCTTCATCTACGCGATGTTCACGATGACGGTCCAGCGCGGCGTGCGGGTCGACCTGCCGCAGGCGGCGGGGCGGCCGGCGCCCGACGGCGTGCTGACCATCACGCTGACGCGCGACGGCGCCTATCAGCTCGACGGACGCGTCCTGGCCCGCGACGATCTGCTGCTGGAGGTGGTCGACCGTCACCGCACGGCGAACCAACCGGTCCTGATCAGCGCCGATCGGCAGGTCCCGCTCGGCACGGGGGTCGAACTGCTGGCGCACCTGCGACAGGCCGGCGTCGAGGCAGTCACCTTCCAGGTGTCGCCGGAGGAGCGGCAATGAGTCCGGTGGGCAGCCGGCGCGACCGGATCGCGGGCATGGCTCTGGCGGTCGCCCTGCACCTGGCCGGCCTGCTGCTGCTGGGCGGCGCGCGCTCGGCCGACACACCCGCCCGGCTGGCCCAGCCGGCCAGCACCCGCGTGACGATCCACATGCCTGCCGCGCGGCCGACCATCGCACCGCCCGCCCCCGCCGCGGCGCCCGTCCAGACAGCGCTCCCACGCCCCGAGCAACCGCCACCACCTGAGGTGACCGTCCCCACCCGCGCGTTCCGTCCTCCGACGCCCGCCCCTCGTCCGACGACCGCATCCACCCACCCCCACCCCCCCACCCCGCCGGTCGAGGAGGCACCGCCCGATGTTGCGCTTGTCGAGATTGCCGACACGCTCCGGGAGTCGCCCCTCGCCCTCCCCGAGGCCGCCGCGATTGGGCAGGTGGATCTGGACGGCGACCACGATGTCGCGCCGCACCCCCTGCAGGCGATCCGCCCCGTCTATCCCTACCGCGCGCGGCAGCGCGGCGAGTCGGGGCGGGTGGTGGCGGAGGTCACCATCTCGGCCGAAGGCCGTGCCGAGAAGGTGACCCTCGTGACCGGCAGCGGCTACGGGGCGCTCGACCACGCGGCGCGCGAGGCGTTGCGGACGGCGCGCTTCGAGCCCGCCCGCCGCGGCACCCACCCTGTGGCGTCGCGCGTCCGGATGACGATCATCTTTCAGTTGAAAGATGCGGCACGGGAGTGACCGGCGGGGCTTAGCGGCAGGCGAGTGGATTCTCGATGCGGAGCCCCGGAAAGCGGGCAAAACCGGCATCCGCGGTACACAGCAGCAAACCATGCTCCACCGCAAGCGCCGCGAGATGCGCGTCGGGGACGTGGTTGGCACGCATGCCGGGAGAGGCGAAGAAGCCATCGAGGATCTCCCGGTGACGTTCCGTGGGTTGCGGGCTCCAGACGCACGGGCATGCAAGCCACGAAGTGGCCTGGCGCCAGGCCGCCTCAACGCTCTGCGGCCGGGCGAAGACACGGGGATTGGAGACCAGCCGCACGAACGCCAGCAGACTTGGCCAAGGCAAGCCGACTGGATCGGGCGCATTCAACCGTTCATCCAACCATTGACGGGCGATCGCGTGCTGAGGGAAGGAACGGACATATGCGTACACCAGCAGGTTGGCGTCAATCAGCCTCATCGGAAATCGTCGCCTTCCGCCACGGCCAACACCTCGGTCACGCTGTCGATGCTATCGACCAGGCAACCACCAAGATCGACGGCCGGCGTCCGGTAGGGCTCCCGCACCGTTTTCCCCTTGCCGGCAAGTTCCCGCAAACCGAGACGCAAGGCCTCATTCACGGCATCCCGCAACGCCACCTGACGGGTACGGCGCATGCGCTCAAGTTGCACCGCAACATCGTCATCAAGAGTTAACGTCGTTCTCATACATCAAA
>JAAYZJ010000042.1 GCA_012514915.1 Lentisphaerota bacterium
CATAGCTGATGTAGAGCCGGCGGCGGGCGCTGAGCAACGCCTCCAGGAAGGCCATGCGGTCTTCCTGCCGCATCGAGCGGTCACCGAAGCGGCGCTCCGTGCGCAGCAGATCGTAGGCCGGCCGATTGTCCGAGCGCGGGAACTGGCCGTCGGCCATGCCGAGAAGGCAGATGATTTCGCGCGGCACGCTGCTGCCGGGGCGCAGTGCGCTAAACACCACCGCGTTCGCTCCGAGAGGGTCGCCGCCCAGAACATCCTGGAGCCGGGACGCGACGAAGTCGCGCACGACGGCCAACGCGACAGGATCGGCAAGGGCCGAGCCCTCGGAGCTGGCGCGCAGCTTGTGCACGGCGGCGCGCACGAGGCCGACCTCCTGATAGGTCTCGTTGGTACTGACGAAGAAGGTGCCGATCGCCTTGTCGAGCTCGTCGGCCCACGCGTGGAGCGTGCGCGTGACGGCGCACGCGTCGGCAAAGTCCTCCAGGCTGGCGACGAAACGGGCGAGCCGTCCGAGCGTCACCGCGTTGTCCCCCTCGACGCAGTCGCAGGGCAGCGGCACGCCGTCCGGCAGCGCGGAGTCCCCGGCGCGGCCGTAGGCGTAGCCCAGCAGCAGCCGGTCGAGCCCGCGCCGCCAGGTCGTGTAGTCGTCGAAGTCCACGTTCACCGCCTCCTGGCGGTGCGAGCGCGTCCGGCCCCAGCGGATGCCGGCCGCCTCGACCCAGGACTTGATCGGCTCGACTTCATTCTCGGCGATGCCGAAGGCCTCGCGCAAGGCCTGGCACTGGAGCAGGTCCAGCACTTCCGGGGCGGCGAAGCGGCTCTCCGCGAGATTAAGCAGCTTGGCGAAGGCCTCGGCCACGGCGCTCTCGCTGGCGGCCACCCGGTCGGCAATGGCGAAGGGTATCGCGTCGTGCGCCGACTGGTTTGGAGTGTTGAAGACGGCTTGGATGTAGGGCGCGTAGGTCGCCATATCGGAAACCAGAACCTGCACGTGGCGCGGCTGGAGGCCGGATTCCTCGCTGAACCAACGCAGCAGATGGTCGTGTAGCACCTCGACCTCGCGCATCGGCCCGTGGCAGACGTGCAACTGCACGCTGCGAAACGCGGGCGGAACCGTTTTCTCTTGCGTCGGTTCGGCGACAAGGCCGCGCTGATTCTTGAGAATCTGCGACTGCAGCGCGTGCAGCAGGGTGTCTTCACCCGGCGATTTGAAGCGGCCATCGGCCTCGGCCTGTCCGTCGGTACGGTCGAGGAGTTCCACCAGAAAGTTGCGGTTGCCGCGCCCCTGGGCGCCGAGCAGGGCGTTGCCCGGATCAAAAGCATCATCGGGGTTGTCCGGCCGCCCCTCCAGCTCCAGTTGCGTTTCTCTCGGGACTGGCACAGTGAACCAGTCGGTATCGCTGGGATTCAGGACGTAGAAGTCGACCGGCACTTTGTCGCTCAGCAGCTCGAAGAAGCGAAGGTAGACGGTTGGCAACATGGAGACGCCGAAAACGCGAATGCGCGAGAAGCCCGTTCCGACCTCGCTGGCGCGGAGCTTGGCCTGCATCTGCCGGAACGCCGCCAGGTAGGTCTGCTTGGCAAGCTCGCCCTCAACCAGCATCCGCCACAGCGCCGGCTGCCAGCGGAGATTTTCCGCCAGATCGCCGTCATCGCCGGTCTCCCAGCGGATCAGCATCTCCGGCCGGTACACCATGTATTCGTCGTAGAGCGTGGCGAGCCGGGCGGCGAGCTTGAAGCGGCGTTTTTCGCTGACGCCGCGGGGGGGGGGCGTGCCATGGGCGGCCGCCGTGGCAGTCGTCAGATAGTCGCGGAGGGGGGCGAAGCATTTGTCGGTCGGCAACGCGCCGAGCGCGCGGTAGAGCCGCCAGGCGAGCGCATCGCGGCTGAAGGGGTGAAGGTCCGGATCGCGGAGCCCGTCGCCGGGGTGAGACATCTGGTAGAGGCTGTCGTTGACGAAGACGTTGGCCAAGGGAAATTCGCAATTGGCGAGCACGCGTGGCGTGCCTTTACGGAAGAGGAACTCGTGCTGCAGCCAATGCTGCACGCTGCGGTTCGGGACGACGATGCCGTGCCGCCGGCTCAGGATCTCTTCGGGCCGTGCCACCTGTTCGCCGGCCATGGAATCGAACATCGTGGCGGCCAGATCCTCAAGCCTATTGC
>JAAYZJ010000430.1 GCA_012514915.1 Lentisphaerota bacterium
CCGCGCCGGGTGGCGAACGTGTAGGTCAGGACCAGCATCAAGACTAGACCGCCGGCCGCCAGCGTGTACACGCCTGCCTGGGCCGCGGCCAGCAGGCCGGCAAGGGCGGCCAACGCGCCGGCCAGCGTGGCGGCGCGCACCGCGACCTGTCCCGAGGGAATCGGCCGGTCGGGACGCTCCCGGGCATCGATGGCGCGGTCGGCGACGTCGTTGAGCAGGAGCCCGGTCAGGTAGAGGCCCAGGGCGGCCAGCCCGGTCCAGAGCCCCTTCCACGGGTCGAACGCGCCGGCCAGACAGAGCCCCGCGAGGGGGTCGCCGGGGACGGTCGGCAGATTGGGCGGACGCGCCAGGGTCAGCCATGCGCGGCAGCGTTCGGACAGGGTCATGGCGCCGCTCCCGTGGCCGGCGCGTGCGCACCGTCCAGTTGCTGCAGCCGCTGCGCCAGGGTGGTACGCCGCTCGCGGACCTCGTTGTTGCGGATCGCCAGATGGACGGCCTTGGAGGAACCGACGATACAGACGAGCTTGCGCCCGCGCGTCACGGCGGTGTAGAGGAGGTTGCGCTGCAGCAGCTTGAAGTGCTGGGTCGCGAGGACGATCACGACGGCGGGATACTCGCTCCCCTGCGACTTGTGGATCGTGCAGGCGTAGGCGTGAACGATCTCGTCGATCTCGTTGCCGTCGTAAGTGACGGGGCGTCCGTCGAACAGGATGACCAGTTGTCGCTCCTCCTCGTTGACCGCCTGGATCAGGCCGATGTCGCCGTTGAAGACTTCCTTGTCGTAGTTGTTGCGCAACTGCATGACGCGGTCGCCCCGGCGGAAGCGCGAACCGCCGCGGGCGAGCGATGGGCCCGCCGTGTTGAGGCGCTGCTGCAAGACGGTGTTGAGGTTGTCGGCCCCGAGCTGGTTGCGCCGCATGGGGGTCAGGACCTGGATGTCCGTCAGCGGATCGAACTTGAAGTGATTGGGGATGCGCCGGGTCACGAGGTCGCAGACACGCTCGATGACCTGGTCCGGGTCGCTGGTCTCGATGAAGAAAAAGTCGCTGGACGGTCCGCCGTTCTCCAGCCGCTCGCCGTGGTTGATGCGGTGGGCGTTGCGCACGATCAGCCCGCTCGCGTCCTGGCGGAAGATCGTGTCGAGCCGCTGGCAGGGGATCGTGCCCGAGGCGATCATGTCGCGCAGCACATTGCCGGGCCCCACGCTGGGAAGCTGGTCGATGTCGCCGACGAGGATGACGCGGGCCTTGTCGGGAACCGCCTGAAGGAACTGGTCCATCAGTCGGATGTCGATCATCGAGGTCTCGTCGAGGATCAGGCCGTCGGCCTCGAGCGGGTTGCCGGCGTTGTGCTCGAAATCGTGGATGGCGGGGAGGTAGCGCAGCAGGCGGTGGATCGTCTGGGCTTCCTGCCCGGTGGCTTCGGACATCCGTTTGGCCGCCCGCCCGGTCGGCGCCGCCAGGCGCAGGTTGATCCGGCGCGCGCCGAAGATCTCGGTCAGGGCGCGGATGATGGTGGTCTTGCCGACGCCGGGACCGCCGGTGATGATGGCCACTTTGGATTGCAGGGCGATCTCCAGCGCCCGGCGCTGGGCGTCGGCGAGGGTCAGTCCCATCTTGTGCTCGGCCCAGGCGAGCGCCTTGCCGGCATCGATCGGCGGCTGGTTCAGCGGCGCGCGCGCCAGCCGCAGGAGCTTCTCCGCCACGCGCCGCTCGGCGTCGGCCAGCGCCCGCGGATAGATCCGTTCCTCCTCGCGGACGAGCTGGCCGACGTCGACGAGTGCCTGGAGGGCCTCCGACAAAATCTCGACCGAGATGTCGAGCATCTCCTGCGCGCGCAGCAGCAGGTCGGCATCGGTGCAGAAGCAGTGTCCCTCGTCGGCCTGCGTCTGCAGCAGGTACAGCAGGCCCGCCTTGGCCCGCTCGGGCGATGCGTGCGGCACGCCGACGCGCAGGGCGATGGCGTCGGCGCTCTTGAAACCCACCCCCCAGACATCGTCGCAGAGGCGGTAGGGGTTCTGTTTGACGACCGCAATCGCGTCGTTGCCGTACTGGCGGTAGATGCGGGCGGCCGTGCCCGTCCCGACGCCGTGCGACTGGAGGAAGATCATGACGTCGCGGATGCCGCGCTGCTCGATCCACGACTCCTTGATGCGCTGGCGCCGCACCCGGCCGATTCCCTCGACCTCCTCGAGCCGCGCCGACTCCTTCTCGATCACGCGCAAGGTGTCCGCGCCGAACTTGTCGACGATGCGGGAGGCATGCACCTTGCCGATGCCGCGGATCAGGCCGCTGGCGAGGAAGCGGCGCAGGCCCTCGGCCGAGGTCGGGGCGATGCAGGTGAGCGCATCGGCCTGGAACTGGGTGCCGAACTGGGGATGGCGGATCCAGCGTCCGCGGGCCGTCAGCTCTTCACCGACCCAGAGGGCGGCGCTGGAGCCGACGACCGTCACGCGGTTGTTGGGGCTGGCGGCGGGGCGCACCGTGCAGATCGTGTAGCCGGTGTCGTCGTTGCGGAACACGATCGCCTCGACGGTGCCGGAGACCGTCTCCGGGACGTCGCTCCCGCCGGCCGGGGGCGTCGCGCCAGTCGAAGACTCAAGCCTGTCGGGTGGCCGGGCGTGCACATCTGCCTTCCGCTGTTCCGGATTCACGCATCGCGCGCGGCGAGTTCGGCGAGGAACAGGCCGCCGAAACGCATCATCAGTTGGAACTGGGTGAGCGAGAACGATTCGTTGGGGGCATGGATGCGGTCCTCGCCGAGACCGAACCCGACCAGCAGCGGCGCGGCGCCGGTCTGCTCCTGCAGGGCGGAGACGATCGGCACGGAAGCGCCTTCCCAGAGAAAGACCGGCGGCTCCCCGGCCATCTGCTCGAGGACGCCGCTCGCCAGGCGGACCAGCGGCGAGTCGAGCGGCAGCCGGAAGCCGGGGCCGTTGGCCTGGGCCTCGCCGATCTCAAGCGTCAAGCCGGGCGGCGTGTGCCGCTTGAGGTGCTCGGACACCAGGCGGATGACCCCCTCGGGGGACTGGCCGGGAACCAGGCGCATCGAGAGCTTGGCCACGGCGCCGGCGGGAATGATGGTCTTGGTTCCGGGACCCGTATGGCCCGCCTGGATGCCGTTGACTTCGATCGTGGGGCGGAAGCAGCCGCGCTCGATCGGATTGTACGCCCGCTCGCCGCCAGTCGGCTGCGTGCCGGTCTCGCGTTGATAGGCCTCGGGGTCGAACGGCAGGCGGTTGGCCTGGCGCCGTTCCTCCTCGGTCGGTGGAATCAGCCGGTCGTAGAACCCGGGCACGGCGACACGGCCGTCGTCATCGTGCAGCGTCGCGATCAGGCGCGCCAAGGCCATGGCGGGATTGGGGGCGACCCCGCCATGGGTGCCGGAATGGAGGTCGTGGTCGGGCCCCGACAGCCGCACCGTGAGATGCGAGAGGCCGCGCAGGCCGGCTGTGATCGCCAGGCGTCCCGAGGTGTGCATGCCGGTGTCGCCCACCAGCAGGACATGGGCGGCGAGGCGGCGGCGCAGGTCGGGGAGCGCCGCGTGCAAAGCCCGGCTGCCGCTCTCCTCCTGGCTGTCGAGCAGGATGCGCAGCGGGGGGAGGGGGACGCCCGCCTCGATCAGCGCGCCGACGCCGGCAAGGAAAGCGAAGAACTGCCCCTTGTTGTCCTGTGCGCCGCGCGCATAGACGCGGTCGTCGATCAGGGTGGGTTCAAAGGGGGGCGTTTTCCAGAGCTCCAGAGGGTCGGCGGGCTGGACATCGTAGTGGCCGTAGAACAAGACCGTGGGGGGCCGGGTGGCGCCGGCACGCTCGGCGATGAGCAGCGGCTGGTCGCCGGCCAGGACGATCTCGACGCTGAACCCCAGACGCGACAGGTAGCGCTTGAGCCAGGCGGCGCAGCGGGCGCAGTCCCCCAGGCGGGCCGGATCGCTGCTGACGCTGGGGAAGCGGAGCAGCTCGAAATAGTCGGCCAGCAGGGCGTCGCGGTGGCGCGTGAAAGCGGCGTCGATGATCTCGTTCATTGTCATGATGGGGGATCGGCCGATGGGCCGGGCGGATGCGGAGGGGGGTCGGAAAAGGAGAACCCGAGCTGACGCGGTTCCCAGGAGGGGCTGAGCAGCATGTCCGGTCTGCGCCCGCCGGCCAGTTCCAGCAGGGCACGGGCCAGGCGCGCGGATACCTCCATCAGGCGCCCCCCCTGGATGCCGCGGCCCTTGACCGTGAGCGGGGCGCTGTAGGCCGGCAGTAGCGGCCGCAGGATGGCCATGTGGGCCGCCGGTTCGAGCGGGCGCTGGAGCTCGAGCCAGGCGACGGGAAGCAGCCAGCCCGTCAGGGGGCCGACTTCCCGTTCGCCGGGCGCGGGCGGCGGTGTCGGCGTCGCGCCGGGGTCGGGCGCGTCAACCGCCAGGTCGAGGACGAAACCGACGGCGCGGATCGCCCCGCCCTGGTAGCCGAAGATGACATCGCCCGGCCGGGTCAGGCGGACACTCTCGTAGAACGGGTTGCGGGATCCGTTGGCGCGCCGTTTCCGGCTCCAGAGATACCCGCCGGCCACCTCGGCGTCGTAGGCGGTTTTCTGATTGGCCCACCAGTATCGCATACGCCGCCGCCTCGGGTCTACGGCACGGGGAATGCGCGCGTCAGTTCCGTCACGTCCCGGCGGATGCGCTGCTGCAGGTCGGTGTCGCCGACATGCCGCAGGATCTCGACGATCCAGCCGCCGATCCGCCGCATCTCGTGCTCTCCCATGCCGCGCGTGGTCACCGAGGGGGTTCCCAGACGGATTCCCGAGGTGACGAACGGACTCTTCGTGTCGAAGGGGATCGTGTTCTTGTTGGCGATGATGCCCGCCTGGTCAAGCGCGGCCGAGGCCTCCTTGCCCGTCAGGCCGGACGCCGCGACATTGACCAGCATCAGATGGTTGTCGGTGCCCCCCGAGACGATCTTGAAGCCGTCCTCCTGCAGGCAGGCGGCCAGCGTGCGGGCGTTGGCGACGACCTGCCGGGCATAGTCGGCGAACGCCGGCGACATCGCCTCGCGGAAGCAGACCGCCTTGGCCGCCGTGGTGTGCTCGAGCGGCCCGCCCTGCAGGCCGGGAAAGACGGTCTTGTCGAGCGCCTGCGCGTACTGCTGCCGGCACAGCACGATCCCGCTGCGCGGGCCGCGAAGCGTCTTGTGGGTGGTGCTCGTCACGAAATCGGCGAACGGCACCGGGCTGGGATGCGCCCCGCCCGCGACGAGTCCGGCGATGTGCGCCATGTCGACCATCAGCAGGGCGCCGACGCGGTCGGCGATTGCCCGGAAGCGTGGGAAGTCGAGCGTCCGCGAATAGGCGCTCGCGCCCGCCACGATCAGCCTGGGCTTGCAGGCGACGGCCTGCGCCTCGAGGGCGTCGTAGTCGAGCTGCTCGGTTTCGGGCGAGACGCGGTAGGCCTCGATGTTGAACAGGCGGCCCGAGAAGTTGACCGGGCTGCCGTGCGTGAGATGGCCCCCCTGGTCGAGACTCATGGCCAGAATCGTATCGCCCGGCTGCAGCATGGCGAAATAGACGGCCATGTTGGCCGAACTGCCGCAGTGCGGCTGGACGTTGGCGTGCTCGGCGCCGAAGAGGCGGCAGGCCCGCTCGATGGCCAGTCGCTCGACGGTGTCGACCGGGTTGCAGCCGCCATACCAGCGCTTGCCGGGGTAGCCCTCGGCGTACTTGTTCGTCAGCACGCTCCCCTGGGCTTCGCGCACGGCGCGCGAGACGTAGTTTTCCGAGGCGATCAGGTTGATCGTGGAATCCTCCTGGGCCACATGGTCGGCGATGGCCGCATGGATCTCGGGATCGGCGGGGCCCAGGGTGGCGAACTCGCTCAGCCGGCCGGCCACCTCGATCTGCTGCAGGCGGCGGGCATGGCGCTCGTTGCCGGGCTCGAGCCCCTCGTAGGGGGTCTCCAGCCAGGCGCGCGTGATCGCGGCCGCCTGCTCGGGGGTGATGCAGCCACCGGAAAGGACGAGCACGTTGAGATCGTTGTGTGTCCGTCCCCGGCGCGCCCGTTCCTCCGTGTCGCACACCGCCGCGCGGATCCCGCTGAAGCGGTTGGCGGCGATCGACATGCCGGTGCCGGTCGTGCAGATCAGGACGCCGCGCGCGGCGCGTCCGTCCACGATCCGCGCGCAGACGTCGCGGGCGTAGTCGGGATAGTCCACGGAATGGGTGTCGAAACAACCCAGGTCCTCGACTGCCGCTCCGCGTCCGCGGAGTGCATCCAGCACGGCGGCCTTGATGGGGAATCCACCGTGATCGCAACCCAACGCAATGTTCATATTGTTCCTGTACGGTCCATTCGCGATTGAAACGTTAAGTATAGGGGCTTGAGCACCGGTTTTCAAACACGGCTTGCTAGCGGCGCCGGGGGGCGGCATGGATGCAGGTGCCGTGTAGGGCGTGGGCCGCCTCCATCCACGCCTCGGAAAGCGTCGGGTGGCTGTGGATCGTGCGGCCGAACTCCTGCGCCGTCAGCTCGTTGCGCACGGCCAGCGCCGCCGTGGCGATCAGCTCGGTGGCGTGCGGCCCCACCGCCTGCGCGCCGATCAGCTGGTCGGTGGCGGCGTCGGCCACCCACTTGACAAACCCCTCGGTCATCCCGGCGGCCATCGCCTTGCCGAGTGCGGCAAAGGAGAAGAGGCCGGTGCGCACCCCGCGTCCGGCGGCCTTGGCCTGCTCCTCGGTCACCCCCGCGACGCCGATTTCCGGCGAGGTGAAGATGCAGGCGGGGACGACGGTCTCGTTGCGGCGCCGCAGGCCGGAGGCCGCCTCGGCCGCCAGTACGCCCTGCGCCGTCGCGACATGCGCCAATTGCAGGTTGCCGCTGACGACGTCGCCGATGGCGAAAACCGCCGCCTGCGAGGTGCGGCACGATGCGTCGACGGGGATCTGGCCGCGCGCATCCGTCTTCACACCGGCCCGCGCCAGATCGAGTTCGGCGGTTGTGACGGCGCGGCCGATCGCCACCAGCAGCAGCTCGCCGCGGATCTCCTGGTTCTTGTAGCGGCCCGTCACGCCGTGGTCGTCGGCCGCGATATCCGTCAACGGCGCGCCGGTGCAGAGCGTGATGCCAAGTGCCTCCATCCGTTTGCGCAGCACGCGGCGGACGTCGCGGTCGATCATCGGCAGGATGTCGTCCAGCATCTCGACGACGGTCACCGCCGTCCCGAGCTGGGCGGCGAGGCAGGCGAACTCGCAGCCGATGACGCCGCCGCCGAGCACCACCAGGGAAGCCGGCAGTTCGTTCCGGTCGAGAAACGCGCGGCTCTCGATCACGCGTGGATGCTTCGGGAGAAAGCCCGGCATGGCCGATACGCTGCCGGTGGCGATGATCGTCTGGTTGGTCTGCAGCCAGCGTGTCTCACCGTCGGCGCCGCGGACGGAAAGGCGTTGCGCGCCCTCGAACCGCGCGGTCCCCGTGATGATGTCCACGCCGTTGGCCTTGAGCAGTTGCTGGACGCCGCCCGCGAGGCGGTTGACCACCTCGTTCTTGCGGGCGACCATGCGCGCGTAGTCGAACGCCACCTGGCCGCAGGTGATTCCCAGTTCGGCGCCCGCGAGTGCCTGGTGGTACCGTTCCGCCGAGGCGATCAGCGTCTTGGTGGGAATGCAGCCCCAGTTCAGGCAGGTGCCGCCCAGGGCTTCCTTCTCGACAATCGCCGTCCGCCGGCCCAACTGGGCGGAGCGGATGGCGGCGGGGTAGCCGCCGGGGCCGGCGCCAATGACAACAACATCGTACGAACTCATGTTTTCGGCTCCTGGAAAGAAAGCGTTACTATGCGGCAATTCGACGTGGAAATCAAGAATTCCTTCTGGAGCCTTGAATGCGGGGGCGGTCGGGTGTATGCTTACCTCCATGCGGAAAAAAATCTATCTGAGCGGGCCGATCATGGACGAGTGCCCCCGGGCGGCGGCCACGTGGCGCGAGCGGGCGATCGAGGCGCTCGGCAGGGATTTTCTGCTGCTGGATCCCATGCGGCGCGACTTCAAGGATCGCGAGGTCGACAGCGCCAACGAAATCGTCGAGTTCGATTTGCAGGACGTCCGCGACGCCGACATCCTGCTCGTCAACTACAACAAGCCCTCGATCGGCACGTCGATGGAGGTTTTCTATGCCGCGCACGATCTGGGCAAGTTCATCGTGGCATTCTCCCCCTTCCCCTTCCAGGAGTGCTCGCCCTGGATGGTCCGCTACTGCACCAAGATCCTGCCGACGCTTGAAAGCGCCGCAGCCTATCTGAAAGAACACTTTGTGCGGCGGGATCTGCGGTAAGGCGGACAAGGCCGCTTTCCCGGTGGACGTGACGGCGCGGGGCTGTCCCGTCCGCGCGGGTTCGCAGTCGGCGGTGACGCCCCGATCAGCCTTCGCGCTTGCCGAGGGTGCGGTCGGCCATGAAGAGGGCGCCCTTCGATCCGGCGCTCATCTCAAGCATCCAGATGATGTCCTGGTCGTTGCCTTCCTCCTCGATCTGCTCGTTGATGAACCAGACGAGCATGTTCTGCGTCGCGTAGTCCTTCTCGGCGATGGCGAGGGTGTTAAGCTCGTTGATCCAGGCCGTGACCTTTTTCTCGTGGGCCAGGGTGTCCTGGAACATGTCGAGTAGATCCTTCCACTCGGTCTTCGGCGCCGCGATGGCGGCCAGTTCGACCTTGGCCCCCTGATCCTCGAGGTACTTGGCAAACTTCAGGGCGTGCTCCTGTTCCTCGTTGAACTGAATCCTCAACCACTTGGCCGCGCCCTTGAATCCCTTGTTCATGGCGTCGCTGGCCATGGCCAGGTAAAGAAAGGCGGAATAGAACTCGCGGTTGATCTGGGTGTTGATCGCCTGGGCCATTTTCTCGCTAATCATGGTGTGTGCTCTCACTTTCCACCTGCCGGTCGCCTGGTAATCGACGCATGCCGGTCAAGTACTTGGAATATACCAGTATCCGCTCCTCCTGTCAGGTGTTATTTGGCAATCGGCTAGCGACAGGGCGCATCGGTTGCCTTGCATCGGGTGTTGACTCCTGCGACGCCCCCTTCTAAAATGCCACAACCTGTGCGCGCAGGATTATTCTGCCGTTGATCGATCAGATGAATTGGCGTGTGACATGATGAAGCTGACGTTACGAGTCGTTGCCTTGGTTCTGCTGGCCGCACCGTCCTTTGCTGCGCCGGCGTCCAGCAAGGCGTCTCCTCCTCCGCGGCGGGCCGCCGACGTGCCCCCTGCCGCCCAACTCGATCCCGTCGCCCTGCAATGGGCGGTGCGCGCGAGTGTGGCACAGGGGGTGGCCTTCCTGACCAACCGCGCGGCGACGGACGACAACGGCTGGGTGGTCCCGCCGATCCGCACGCATCGGTTGATCGGACATACGAACCTGGTGCTCCGCTATTCCGAACGGACCACGCCGCTGTACGAATACGAGACCTACACCGTCTACGAGCGTCGGCCGGGCGCCGATTCGCAGTCGGCGCGCACGCTGCAACCCGTGACCCGTCGCCGCGTCAAGCGCGTCATCGATCCGGACGGCGGGCCGAAACACCTCTATCGCGACAACAGCGGGCCCATTGTCCGCGAAACGCGGGTGCCCGTCTATGACAAGACGGGGCCGGACCGCTGGGCGCATGGCGCCATCGGCCAGAACGCGATGGCCCTCTATGCCCTGCTCGGCGCCGGCCTGTCGCCGCGTGAACCGGTCTTGTCGATCCTGGCCGACGGACTCATCCGGCTGGTGGAGGACTACGGGGTGCCTGATGCCACCTGGGACCTGGCGTGGTTGACGGCCGCCCTGTCGCGCTGGCCGGGCGAGGCGGCCCGGGAGGCGGCGACGGCCTGTGCCTCGAAACTCCTGGATGGACAGATTCTCGAAGGTAACGCGCGCGGTTTGTGGGGGCCGGCCTGCATCAATATTCCGCTCCTGGCCGCCGCCTACCAATACGAGCAGGTGCTGGCGGCGCGCCAGGTCAAGGCGGCCCAGGCCGCCAAGGAGAAGCCCGACAACCGCACGCGGGTGATGGCGGCGTCGGAGGCCGCCAGCGACATGTTGTATTTCCAGCGCAACATGAAGCGCATCGCCATGCTGGCGATGGCCTTCGACCAAGTGGACGCCCCGTTCTACGACATCGGGGAGGATGAATTCCTCAAGATCCGGGTCGCCGGCCTGCCGCACTACATTTTCAATCAAACCTCGGCCGATCTGGAGAG
>JAAYZJ010000431.1 GCA_012514915.1 Lentisphaerota bacterium
CCCGGCCCGCGGGTGCTGGACGGTGTGGCGGAACTGCGGGCGCGGCTGCGGGGGAGGGACGATGACTAGCACGCGGGTACGGGTGGATCTGCCGCGGTGGCTGACGGCCTGGCAGCGGTCGCTGCCGGCGCGCCTGCCCGATGACCGCGCCGCCATGCGGGTGGCGCTCGAAGCCTGCCGGCGCAACATCGACGCGGGCAGCGGCGGGCCGTTCGGCGCCGTTGTGTGCGCGGCCGCGACCGGTGCCTGGTTGGCGGTCGGCGTCAATCTGGTGGTGCGGAACCGGGCCTCGGTGCTGCATGCCGAGGTCGTCGCACTGACCCTTGCCCAGCAGCGGCTCGACCGCGACTGTCTGGCGGCGCCGGGCGGCGTCGTGCTCTACACCACCACCGAACCGTGCGCGATGTGCCTGGGCGCCATCCCGTGGAGCGGCGTGACGCGCCTGGTCTGCGCGGCGCGTGATGCCGACGCGCGTGGCATCGGCTTCGACGAGGGCGACAAGCCACGGGCCTGGATCGCCGGACTGCGGCGACGGGGGATCGACGTCACACGCAGCCTGATGCGGGATGAGGCGGTCGCACTGCTTGAGCATTACCGGCAGGTTGGCGGGGAGATCTATGGGCGCCGCTCCCACTAGCATCCGGGGGCGGTTGGCCCCGAGCCCCACGGGGGCACTCCATCTGGGCAATGCGCGCTCGTTCCTGATCGCCTGGCTCAGCGTCAGAAGTCGGGGCGGGTCCCTTGTGCTCCGCATGGAGGATCTCGACCATCCCAAGGTCAAGTCCGGCGCGGCGCAGGCGGCGATCGACGATCTCCGCTGGCTGGGACTCGACTGGGACGAGGGGCCCGACATCGGCGGGCCGTGCCAGCCCTATGTGCAGAGCGAGCGGGTGGAGCATTACGCCAATGCCCTGCGGCGGCTGCAAGCGGCGGGCCTGGTCTATCCCTGCATCTGCACGCGGCGCGACGTGGAGCACGGGCAGTCGGCCCCGCATGGCGACGAAGCCGGCCCCCGGTATCCCGGCACGTGCGCGGGACGGTTTGCCGATTACGAGTCCGCGCGGCTGGCGCGGGGAGCCCGTGAATCAGCCGGTTCGTCGTCGAACTGGTTGCCCGCCTGGCGCTTCCGTGCACAGGGCGTCACGTCCTTCCAAGACGGGTTCGCCGGGTGGCAGACGGGTGACGTCGGTGCCTCGGATGGCGACTTCGTGCTGGCGCGCCACCCGCGGGGCGCGGGTTACATGCTGGCCGTGGTGGTCGACGACGCCGTCATGGGGATCACCGAAGTGGTACGCGGCGACGACCTGCTGCCGGCCACGCACCGTCAACTGCTGATCTACCAGGCACTGGGGCTTGAACCGCCACGCTTTGTCCATGTGCCGCTGGTTATCGGTGCTACTGGACACCGGCTCGCCAAGCGACATGGCGACACGCGGATCGCCGCATTGCGGGAGCGCGGCTTCAGTCCCGAGGAAATTGTCGGGTTGCTGGCCTGGTGGTCGGGCTGGGCGGCCTGGGGGGAACGACTCCGTCCATGCGATCTGCTGGTGCGGTTCGATCTTGCCCGCCTGCCGCATGAACCCGCCGTGCTGGACGCACGAGTCCACGCGCGGTTGGGGCTTGGCTAGATCGGATCCCCGTTTTCGGGATTTCTGCCCCCCGGCGCCGCTGATCGATGCGCGTGCCGTTTCTTCTGCAGCTCGCAAGGCCGTGAGCGCTCCCGCCGGGATGGAATCCTCCTGCTTTCACTCACGAAAACTATGGCACCTTGCTACTCAAGTAGGCCGCGGCGGCGGGGGACAGGCGCTTTTGCTGCTCAAGGTCGGCGAGCATGGCGCGGACGGCGCGGCGCTCCAGGTCGCGGCTTGTTTCCGCCGCCACGGCGGTTTGCTGTCCAGCCTGAACCAGCACATCGATCCGCTGCAGCGCAAGACGGCAGCGCTCAAACGCCTCGGCGACGGCCGGCGGTGGCGGTAGCGTGCCGCTGGCGATGCCGATGCGCTCGCGTTCGGACGATGGAAAGATGTTGAGCGGCAGCTTGCGTTCGGTTCCGCTCGGCAGCCGCAAGGTGGCACTTCGGGCATCGGCGGAGACCCATGTGCCAACCAGTACATGCCCCGCATGGTTGGTATAGCCCTGCAGCGGCGTGGCGGCTACGGTGTTGGTCGCGATGGGGATAGTGGACTGAGCGAAGGTGGCGGTCGCGCCGACTCCCATGGCGACGAAGATCGCGAAACAGAAACGATTCATGTGCGGTGGTTACTCCACAACGACCTGATAGAAGCGCGTTGCACCCTGGGGAACCAGGTAAACCGTCACGATACCTGCCGCAAGGTCTGAGGCGTGCAGATAGGTCTGCGTGGCGGCTGAGTCGGGGGTCGGGCGGAAGGGCTCGCGGTTGCCGTCGGCCACGGAGGTGAGGTCGGTCGCGGCTCGGATCGAGTAGGTGCGGCCGGCGGCGGTGACGAACGAGATGGCGAAGAGGCCGTCGCCCGACATGCCGGAAGCGCGTGCTCCGGCAGACGCGATCATGAGCCGGTCGGCGGGATTGAGCGGATGGGTACCGGCCAGGAACTCGGCCCGGTTGCTGAAGCCGTCGCTGTCGGAGTCGGCATCGGGATCGTAGGGGCCGGCCAGTCCCTGCAGAGCCATCAGGTAGGCGATGTAGTTCTCATATTGATCGGGGATGCCGTTGGCATTGGCATCGACGGAGAGCGAGAAGTTGATGATGCTGATGCCGCCGGGGGCGCCCACCACTGCCTGCCCGGGCGGAACCAGGCTGGAGTAGGTGGTGCCCGCGCCGTCGTAGACCTCGAAAAGCAGGCTTTCGCCAGGCGTGGCGTAGCCTGTGGCGGAGGCGCTGGCGAGGGGGACGGCGAGGCGGTAGTTGTAGGGTGACGCGGTGGAGAGGCGGATGGCGGTCTTGGCCAGCAGTCGGCCGCCGAGGTTCTTGACGCGGATCTCGACGCTGGAATTGGTGCCGTAGGGGATGCCGGAGTCGTTGCTGACCTTGCCGACAAACGTATAGGGCGGCAGGGCACCCGCCTGTCCGGCCGCGCGCGTAGCGGCGGAAATCAACACCAGGAGCAGCGCGGCGCGCGCGCACCCATGCCAACGGTTGGTGAGACGTGCTTGCATGACTAGTTCCCCGAGTGGGAGTAGGTTTTGAGGCCGAGGCGGATGTCACGGACCCCGGAGAGGTCGCGTGTGCCGTCACGGTTGGCATCCTTGCCGCGGATGAAGGTTTGCAGCGCGTCGTCGCGGTTGGCGTTGAGTGTGCCCGCCGGGATGATGAGGAGCCAGCGGGTGTTCCAGGCGCTGCGGCCGACGAGGCGCGGGCAGTCGAGCTGTTCGGCGGAGGGGCCGCCGGCGCCGAAGTAGGCGCGGAAGGAGGGATACTTGCGGATGCGCGCGGCGAGGTCGACGCCGCCGGTGTAGCCGTCGTAGAGCGGCGTCCAGTCGGGATCGTCGAGGTGCGCGCTGCCGACGGTATAGGGCAGCGGCACGACCTGGTCGACGATGCGGTACGAGAGCGCCGTGCCGTCTTCCAAGCCCGGGGCACGCATGCGGTCGTCACCGACGGGGATCAGGTAGACGGCGGGGGTCAGTGCGAAGGGCGCGGTCCCGGTGTAGCCGTTGAGCTTCTCGTTGTAGCCGTCGAAAAAGACACCCGCCGCCGCGATTTTCGTCGCGAAGTAGGTGGAGTCCAGGGCGCTGTCCTCGCCGGCCAGTTCGTTGCCGAAGAAGTTCC
This sequence comes from Lentisphaerota bacterium, assembly GCA_012514915.1. Lineage (GTDB taxonomy): Bacteria > Verrucomicrobiota > Kiritimatiellia > RFP12 > JAAYLN01 > JAAYLN01. Next base: position 3,752 of record JAAYZJ010000431.1, read on the forward strand.
TGGCAAAGTCGATCGTGGAGGAGAACGGAATCACGAGGCCGGGTTCCTGCGCCTGGAGTCCGTTGACGGCCTGGAAGGGTTGGCAGTAGCGCCGGTACTCGGGCAGCGTGAGGAGGTTCTCCACCCAGTATTTGGCCAGCTCGGTCTTCCAGGCGCCGTCGCCCTGCGGACCGGGCAGGATGCGGAAGAGCTCCTGGCGCAG
>JAAYZJ010000432.1 GCA_012514915.1 Lentisphaerota bacterium
CGGCTCTCGCGGTCGAACGCCGTGGCCGCCTCGAGCACCTGGGCGACGGCGGGCGGCACCCCATCGAGGGGGGGATGCGGCCGCCCGGCGAGTTCGTCGAACGAGGCCTGCTCTGCATGCGGCAGGCGCCCCGTGAGCATCTGGAAGATCAGGATGCCCAGCGAATAGACATCGGCACGGACATCGAGCAGTTCGCCGCGCAACTGCTCGGGGCTCATGTAGACGGGGGTTCCCACGATGTACTCGCTGGCCACCTTCTGCCGGTTCAACCGTCCGGCGATGCCGAAGTCGATCAGCTTGAGGACACCGTCGTCGGAGATGATCACATTCCCCGGCGTGAGATCCTTGTGCAGCACACCCTTGCCGTGCGCGTAGGCGAGGGCGCCGCCCATCACGCCGACGATCTGCAAGACGAGGTCGGGGGGGAGCCCCTGCGGCATCCGGGACAGGTACTTGCTCAACGACTCGCCCTTGACGTACTCCATGATGATCAGCAGGAGGTCCTGCCGTTTTTCGAGGTTGAAGACCCGCACGATATGCTTGTGCAGCAACTGCATGCAGAGGCGCGTCTCCTCCTTCAGGTTGGCGATCGCCTCCTCGTCCCGGGAGAACTCGTGCGTGAGCAGCTTGACGGCGACCTCCATGTCGAGCAGGGTGTCGTGCGCGCGGTAGATGCGCCCCATCCCCCCCTCGCCGATCAGCTCGTCGAGCCGGTAGCGGCCGTCGTTGACGATAACCGCGGCGGCGGCCGACTGCGCGCGCGGCTGCACGATCAGGCGCGGCTGCACGATCAGGCGCGGCTCGCGCGGCGCGCGGATCAGCCGTCTGCCCCCCGTCTGGCCGCCGCCCGTGGCGGCACGGCCCATCGCCAGCTGTTTGTTCAGCCCTGGCCGCGGCGCCGCCTCCGGTGCGGAGCTGAGGAGCGCATGGATGGCGTTCTTCAGCGCCAGCGGCTGCCAGGGTTTGGGAATGAACTGCTGCCCCATGCCCTGCTTGATCAGCGTGGCGGCGTGCACCTTCGAGAGCGCGGGTCCCGTGAGCAGGATACGGGCGTTGGGATTCAGCGTGCGCGAGTCGGCATGCAGGGCGCGGAAGTTCAACTCGTCGATCGACAGGTCGCAGATCCAGAGATCGATCCGCAGATTGCGCAAGGCATGACGCGCGCGGACCACGTCGTCGACCGCGACCAGCAGGACGCCGAGCTCCTCCAGCGCCTGGGTGGCCACGTGGGGCGGCTCCCGGTCAATCACCAAGATCGTCTGCATGATGCTGGAGTTTACCCCATCGGCCGCAGTGCGCGCAACCCATCGATGAACCCCGGATAGGAGGTCGCGACGCAGGCCGTGCCGCGGATCGTCACGGGCTCCGTGGCCCGCAGGGCCAGCACGGCGCCGGCCATGGCGATGCGGTGGTCGCCGCGCGACGCGATCACGCCGCCGCCGCGGATCACCGCGCCACCGGCGACATCCAGCCCGTCGTCCCGCGTCTCGACCGGCACGCCGCAGGCCTGCAGCATGGCGGCCGTCGTCGCGATGCGGTCCGACTCCTTCACGCGCAGCTCGGCCGCGTCGCGGATGCGCGTCGTCCCCCGCGCCGCCGCCGCCACGACAGCCAGCACCGGCAGCTCGTCGATCAGGTTGGCGATCCTCGCCCCGCCGATCTCGATGCCCCGCAGCGGCGCCCCTCCCCGCACGGTGACGTCCCCCTGCGGCTCCCACGCCGTCTCGCGCAGCCCCGACACCTCGATGTCGGCCCCCATCTCGCGCAGCACGTCGAGAAAGGCGCAGCGCGTGGGGTTCAACCCGACCTGCCGCACGGTCACCTCGGAACCGGGAAGCGCCGCGCCCGCCACCAGCCAGAAGGCCGCCGACGACGGATCGCCGGGAATCGGCCAGTCGCGCGCCGGAATATCCAGGGGCTCCCCGTCGCTTCCGTCGACCTCGACCGCCGCACCGTCGCGCCGCACCGGCAGCCCGAGCGCCGCCAGCAGCCGTTCGGTATGGTCCCTCGAGGGCGCGGGCTCGACCACGCGTGTCGTGCCGCGGGCCCGCAGGCCCGCCAGCAGCATGGCCGATTTGATCTGCGCCGAGGCGACGGGCAGCGTGTAGGCGATCCCCGTCAGGCGGCCCCCGCGGATCCGCAGGGGGGCGCAGCCGTTGCCGGGCAGCGACACGGCGTCGGCGCCCATCCGCGCGAGGGGCTCGAGGACACGCCGCATCGGGCGCGACTGCAGCGAGGCATCGCCCTGCAGCCGCACCTCCACCGGATAACCCGCAACGAGGCCGGCCAGCAGCCGCGTGAGCGTTCCCGAATTGCCCATTTCAAGCGGCCCGTCCGGCGTCCGCAGACGCCCACCGGTGCCGGTGATGACAACCCGCGTCCCCTCGCGTTCGACGCCGGCCCCCAGTGCCGCCACCGCGTCGAGCGCGTGCAGGCAGTCCTCGCTGTCGAGGTAGCCGTGCAGCACCGAGCGCCCTCCGGACAGGGCGCACAGCATGGCCAGGCGGTGCGAGAGACTCTTGTCGCCCGGCACGGCGACCGTGCCCTGAAGCCGGCCGACGGGTGCGATGATCCAATCCATGGCCGGCCCCCTAGATGATTTCCTGATAGCTGCCCAGGTAGCTGAAGGCGTCGAGCTCCTGATCGAGCTCGGCAATCAACTGCATGAAAGCCGGCGAGTAGACGGGGGCATCCACTTCGACGTAGAACATGAACGAGAACGTCGAGCCCGGGATCGGGCGGCTCTCGAGCTTGACCAGATTGATGCCAAGCGCGTAGAAGCGAACCAATACGCGATACAGGGCGCCGGGCTTGTTGGGCAGCTCCATCAGCATGCTCGACCGGTTGGCGCCGGGGTAGATTTCCAGGTTGGACGACAGGCAGATGAAGCGCGTGAAGTTGCCGTCGTTGCCCTGCACCCCGCTGGCCAGCACGGACAAACCGTAGTGATCGGCGCACTCTTTGGAGGCGATGGCAGCCACATCCTGGCGCCCCGACTCGGCCACCCGGCGCGCCGCGGTCGCCGTGTTGTCGCATGCCGTCAACTTCACGCCCTTGAGCGTGGCCAGGTAGGGCGCGCACTGCGCCAGCGCCTGCTCGTGCGAGACAATCTCCCGCACCTGCCCCAGTTCCGTCCCCGGACAGGCCAGGAGCGCATGGGAGATCTGCAGCCGCGCGGAGCGGACGATCTTGACGTCATAGCGGCGCAGCAGGTCGTAGATCTGCGTCACCGAGCCCGCCAGGCTGTTCTCGATCGGCAGAACGCCGTAGGGGCAGAGTCCGCTGGCCACAGCCTGGAACACCCCCTCGAAACTGTGGCTGTACATGATCTCGGGCAGCACGAAGAGCTTGTCGCAGGCGATCTGCGAATAGGCGCCCTCCGTCCCCTGGCACGAAACCACGGCGCGGCCGGGGAACAGTTTCGGCGTCCGCTCGATGGCCTGTTGAATCCGCCCGACCAGCGGCGACAGCTCGGCCGACAGTTTGTGCTGATAGCTGCGGCTCACATCCATGAGCATCGAGAAGACCCCGCGCATCATCGTCTCGAACTCCGCGCCGGCCAAGCCTGACACACGCGTCAGCAGTTGGCGCTCCCGCGTCGCGTCCAGCACCGGCTTGCCGCTGACCTGCTTGGCCTCGGCGATCTGCGCCACGACCTGCAGGCGCTTCTTGATCAACGCGACCAGGTCGGCGTCGATCCGGTCGATTTCCCGCCGCGCCGTCTCCAAGGCTTCGTTCACAGGTTCTCCTTGCATCGTCGTCCCTCCCTCAGCAAGGCCTGGAGGGCGGCGGCATCCTGCCGCGCCAGCGCCTCGCGATAGGCCTGCAGGTCAACCAGCAGGCGGTCCAGTTCATTCAGCAGAAAATCGTGATTGTCCAGAAAGAGCTCGCTCCAGAGCGCTTCGTCCAGCCGGGCCACGCGCGTCAGATCGGCGAAGCTGCCGGCCGAAAACCCGCGGTGCCCGCGCGCGAACGGGCTCTTCACATAGGCGCTCGACACCAGGTGCGCGAGCTGCGACGTGAGCGCGATCAGGCGATCGTGATGCTCGGCCGTCGTGAACACCACCTGGCCGAATCCAACCGTCCGGAAGAGCGTGTCGAGGAGCTGCCGCTGGGTCGGGACGACCCGTTCGCCGGCCACCAGCAGCATGCTGGCGCCGTCGAACAGCGTCGGCAGCGCCGACGCGAAGCCGGTGTATTCGCGCCCCGCCATCGGGTGTCCGCCGACAAACGTGAACCCGTGCCGCGCCGCCAGCTCCTCGCCCAGCCGGCAGATCACGCGTTTGACGCCGCAGCAGTCCACCACGATCGTCTGTGGGCCGAGACGCGGAGCCTGCTCGCCGAGAACCGCGCGCGTCGCCTGCGGCGGCACGGCGATCAGCAGCAGGTCGCAGTCCCCCGCACGCGCCGGCGTCAGCACGTCATGCACGGCCTGCGACGCCAGCGCCGCCTCGCGCACGGCACCGTCGACATCCCAGCCCAGGATGCGGTGTCCGGTACGGGCGCGCATCGCCTGCGCGAGCGAGCCTCCGATCAGACCGAGGCCGACGATCCCGATGGTCATGGCAGCATGGCCTCCCGGATCCTGGCCAGGCGCCGGGCGAGCTGCTCGAACTGTTCCGGCCGCAGCGACTGCGCGCCGTCGCTCAGCGCCTTTTCCGGGGCGTTGTGAACCTCGATGATCAGGCCGTCGGCCCCCGCCGCCACCGAGGCCAGCGCCAGCGCCGGCACATGGCGCGCCAGGCCGCAGGCATGGCTCGGGTCGACGATCACCGGCAGGTGGCTGAGCTCCTTGAGCACCGGCACCGCCGAGATGTCGAGCGTGTTGCGCGTGTAGGTCTCGAACGTCCGGATGCCGCGCTCGCACAGGATGACGTTCGGGTTCCCCCCGGCCATCACGTACTCCGCGCTCATCAGGAGCTCTTTAATCGTGTTGGCCAACCCGCGCTTGATCAGGACCGGCTGCCGCGTCCGGCCCAGTTCGCGCAGCAGGTCGAAGTTCTGCATGTTGCGCGCCCCGACCTGGATCACATCGACGTCGGCGAACAGCTCGATATGGTTGAGGTTCATGATCTCCGTCACGATCGGCAATCCCGTCTCGGCGCGGGCCTGCTTCAGCAGCTCGAGTCCCTCCGCCTGCAGGCCCTGGAAGTCGTAGGGCGACGTGCGCGGCTTGAAGGCGCCGCCCCGCAGCATGGTGGCCCCGGCCGCCCGCACCTTGCGCGCGATCTCGAGAATCTGCTCGGGCGACTCGACCGAGCAGGGACCGGCGATCAAGGTGAAGGCCCCGCCCCCGACTTGCTGCGTCCCCACCCGCACGGCGCTGTCATCGGGATGGAACTTGCGGTTGGCCGTTTTGAAGGGCTCGGAGATGCGGATGACCTGGTCGACGATCTCCAGCCCCTCGATGCCATGGAGGTCGACGTGCGACGTGTCGCCGATCACGCCGATGATCGTTTCGAATTCACCCTCGGAGAGTTGCACCCGCAGGTTCTGCCGCACAAGCCAGTCGGTCAGGTGATCGATCTGCTTGCGTGCCGCATGCTGCTTGAGCTTGATAATCATGGTGGGTCACTTTCGGTGTCTGCAAAAAAAAAGAGGTTCTGCCGTGTTGCCACTGCAGAACCTCAGGTCAAATCAATTCGCGTCGATTGGGATGACATCTACAGGGGCCGGGCCAAGCCGTTCGCGTAGCCGTACGCAAAAGAACGGTAGCTAAAATAAAACCCGGTAAAGTTAAACAGCATGCTCATCACCGATCAGTCGTGTTGGGATTGTTTATAGCAGGTTGCCCGGTCGCTGTCAACGGGGGCTCAATTGACAGCATGACCGACAGAATGAACAGGGTGAACAGGTGGGGTGACGGCGTCCCCGCCTAGCCGCAGTCGCGGTACGATTGCTGTTCCCAAGTGCGGCTAGGCGAGACGCCGTCGCCCTGCCTTTTGCCGGGCAAGAGCAGCGGAAGCTTGCGAAGATGGTGCGCCGGCGTTTATCCGGCCACATGCACACGTCCATGCAGGTCGCGTCCGCGCGCCAGCGCCGCCTCGGCCGCGTCGCGGCGGAGATTGAGCAGGCGGATCCCCTTGTCGACCGTGTGCCGGAAGATCTGCTCCATGTCGTTGAGGTGCGGCTGCGACACGTTGATGGCCGTCAGCCCCCGCAGCGAAGCCGCCTGCCCGATGTAGTGGTCGCCGCGCCCGCAGAAATGGATCGCCCCGCCGCCCAGCGTCTCCAGCAGGCGCTGGTCATAGGGCTGGATGAACGTCTCGAACATCGCGGGCGACAGGTTCATCGCCGAGTCGTCGCGCAACATCAGGCGTCCACGCAGCATCATGCCCCAGTGCGCCGTCCAGACCGCGTCGCGCGGAGGAATGATCCGCTCCCATTCGCGGTAGAAGCGGATGTAGGTGTCGGTGACCAGGCCGAGCAGCTCGTGCACGACGTCCGGGTTGTCCAGCAAATCCAAAAACAGCGACGAGCCCCAGAGGAGTTCCACGATGTCCATCGGCCCCTGCAGATCGGGGTGGTAGAACCAGACGTAGCGGCTGAGCTTCGGGTAGGGCGCCATCCGCTCCGCCAGGAAGCGGTAGGCGTCCAGGCAGACGCCGCCCCAGCCGGCCGTCAGATCCGGCACGCCGCGGCCGAGCAGCCGTTTGACGCCCTCGATGCCCCCGGCGAGCGGCACCGTGGTCGGCAGGGTGTTGTAGCCCTCGTCCATGCGGAAGATTTCCGCGCCGCAGATCGACGAGAGGATGCCCGTGCCATAGTTGGCCCGGATGTTGAGCAGGCAGCCCGCGCCGATGTCGAGCGCATACGAGACGCCGTAGAGCTGCTGGACGGCCATCGTCTCGATCGAATCGAGCGTCGCGTTGACCCGCACGTCGGACCAGTGGGTGCGTGGCGGTAGGCGGCGGCGGCGCTGCGGACAGAAGAGCTTCTCCGGGCAGCGCCCGTCCCAGAACGTCTTCCAGGCCGACTCGACGTCCTCTTCGACCGCGGCATCCAGCCGGCTTTCCAGATCGTCCATCAATCGTTCGAGCATCAGCGTCTCCCCTGCCGCGCGCCTGTCCGGCACCCCAGCGCCTGCCCGGTGCAGGCGGAGACCTGCACAGCCACCGCCCGCCGGACTGGCACGTTCTCCATTGTACACCGCTTACCGCACGACTATCAAGCTGCCGGCCGGGGGCACATTCTCCAGGGGTGTGTGTCAAGAAAGTGACAGGGGTGTGCCAGGCTAGTGGCCAGCGAATCGGATTACGCTGAATCGGATAGCACTTGCGCGGCGCGTGCGGACGCGCTACACTTTGTAGCGTTTCAACTACATC
>JAAYZJ010000043.1 GCA_012514915.1 Lentisphaerota bacterium
AAGGTTTCCTAGCCAATGCCGCTTCTGATGGCGTAACCACTGTAGCACAACCATCCGGCATGACGCACACACGAAATCGCGTGTGCCATGCGCCAGTATTTTGAATCAGGAACTCATGAAATCAGGAAATTGTTTGTGGAAACCGCACTTTCTTGCATCTTTCCTGAGTTCTTGAGTTCCTGATTCATCTGCGCTGGGAATAAATCAACAGTCCATTCAGGCGGAAGTGTGGCAGGGGCTTTAGCCCCATCGTCCGCGAAGAACCAAGCCTCTCGATGCGCCCTCATCACACTCCCCGTCGTGTCGCCACCCGGCTCCTCACGGGTGCGATTCCAACCTTTCCATTGCTGCGGGGAACCGGTAAACTTACGCCATTACTTTCTTCCGAGGATGTTCATGATGCTGGGATTGACTCCGATGCGGACCAAACGATGCGCCGTTGTCGGCGTCGCGGTGTCCGCGCTGCTCGCCGTGCGGCTCTGCGCGGCGGATGGCGCGGGGCCCGACAGCGACGGCGACGGCATGCCCGACGCCGACGATCGGCTGCCATCGCTGGCGACCGTCCCGCTACACTGGTCCGTTCAGTCCCTGACGCTGCGGCGGACGGGTGTCGGCGGCGGCACGCGCGCCTGGAACGCCACCAACGAACTGACGCTCGTGAGCGCGCGCGCGCGGGGCGACGTGCCGGGCTCGCGGGCGGGGGCCTGCGCCACGGCCAGCCCGCTCGACTGGATCGAGGAACGCACGCAGCGGGGCTATGCACTCCGCCAACTGGGGCTGTTCGGCTCGGGGGCCTGCACCTGGGAGCTGCCGCAGCGGCTGGGCGCGGCGGCCTTCCTGGCCCGGCAGTCAGACGCGGTCGAGCTCGTACTGGAGGTTCATTTCCGCAACCTCTCCGGCACCGACTGGACGATCAAGGAACTGAGCGTCCCGATTCTGGCCGGCGGGCGGAGTTTGGCCCTGGCGCGTCCGGCCCAGCCGGCCCTTTTCGAACAAGGCATCGCCTTCCCCGCGTCCCCCGCGCCGCGGGTCTACAGTCTGTCTTTTGTCGCCCGCGTGCCACGCGAGCGGCTCGGCGATCTTGCCGACGCCTTGCGCGAGGGGTCGCCCGAGTTTGCCTTGGAACGCGCCAACGGGCGGGTGTTTCCGGCGGCCACGCCCGAAGGCGATCCGCTGGACGGCTGGTTCCGCGCGATCCGCGACCGGACGGTAGCCGTTCGGATCCACGGCGGCGATGGCCAGATGCTCGTCTGGCGCGTGGCGCGCAAGCTGGCCGGGGAGCGGCAGACGATCGGCCAGTGGGCCGCCGCCGTCAATGCGCAGGCGGTCCAGGCGTATGGACGTCCGTTCTGGCTGGCCGAACAGGGGTTTCTGGCCTCGCTGGCCGGCTGGGATACCGGGGCCTGGGATCGCTGGTGGCGTCTTGCCGGCGACGGGGCGCCGGGCGCCGACTGGGAGGCTCTTCGTCTCAAGCGGGATGTGGCCTTCGTGCTGCACGCCGACCCGCCCGGCCTGTCGCGGCGCGAGGCGGACCGGCTGGCGGCCCTCTCCGCGCATCCCGTCTTCCTCAACCTCGCCGGGGTTCGGGCGGCCCGGGCCGGCGACGACGCCGCGGCGCTGGCCTGCTTTCAGTCCGCCGCGGCGCAGCCGTATGCGCCGGCGTTGTACCGGCTGGGCGACGCGTTGGCCGCGGGACGGGGCGTGGAGGCGTCCCCCGCGCAGGCGATCCGCTGCTTCGAGGCGGCCGCCCGCCAGGGCTACGCGCCGGCGCAGGCGGAACTGGGCCGTAGCTACCTGCGCGGCAGCGGTGTGCCCCTGAACCGGGAGACGGCCTTTGCCTGGCTCGCGCGCGCCGAGGCTCAGGGCCACCCCGACGGGAGCACGGCCCATGCGTTGTGCCTGATCCGCGGCTACGGTGCGGCGGCCGACACCGCGAAGGGGATGCTGGCGATGCGCCGCGCGGCTCACCGGGGCAGCGCCACGGCGCAACTGGCGCTGGGGCTGCA
>JAAYZJ010000433.1 GCA_012514915.1 Lentisphaerota bacterium
CGTGGCGGACACGGCCAGAATGAAGGGGGCCGCAGCCGAGGACCAGGCGATGTACTATGGCGCCGACGCCGCGTTCATCAGCCAGAACGTCTACCTGTTCTGCGCCTCGGAAGGGTTGGGAACGGTGGTTCGCGGCATGGTTGACCGCCAGGCGCTGGCCGAAGCCCTCAAGCTGCCGGATTCGCGCCGGATCGTCTTCGCGCAGACGGTTGGTTATCCGCTGGAAGGAAAGGAAGTCCAATGAACAAGTTGAACCCGATCACCGCCGACCGTCTGTTGCTGCGCCCCCACCATCTCTGGTCGGCGCAGTGGCTGCTGCTGACCGCCGGGGATTTCGCGGCGGGGGCGTTCAACACCATGGCCGTCGGCTGGGGGAGTTTCGGCACGATGTGGGGAAAACCGTTTGCCCAGGTCGTCGTGCGGCCGGGCCGCCATACCCGAATCTTCATGGACCAGTACGACACCTTCACGCTCTGCGCCTTCCCGGAACGCTACCGGCCGGCCGTCAAGTTGCTGGGCACGAAGTCGGGACGGGATGGGGACAAGATCGGCGAGTCGGGACTCACGCCCGTGGCCGCGTCGCGGGTCGCCGCCCCGGCCTTCGCCGAGGCGGAGCTGGTCATTGAATGCCGCAAGATCTACTGGCAGGACATGCATCCCGCCAACTTCCTGGATCCCGCCATTGCCAAGAGCTATCCCCAGAAGGACTACCACCGCATCTATTTCGGCGAGATGCTGGCGATCGCGGGCACGGATGCCTTCCGGCCAACATGTTGTGACCCGCAGAAGCCCAAGCTCGATGCGCGTCCGGCTAACCGATGAGCGCAAAGCCTATTGCGTGCTTAATTGCACGCTGCCGCCGCGGCCACGGCCGGGAACGATAGCTCCCTGTCGCACAAGGTAATCCTTGACCGCGGCGTACGCGGTATCGTCCCATCCGAGGGATTCCCGCAGGTTCTGATTACCCGAACGCCCCCCGAGTTGTTTGAGCCGCTCCTGGAAGACGGCGATCTGGTCGGCCGCCACGGGCGCGGCCTCGGCTTGGTCGTCCGGTTCCGCCGGCTCGACATCGCCCGCGGCGGCCGTGGGTGCGGCGTCCAAGCTGGACAGTGGCAATGCGGGTGCCCCTGGCAGTACGGGGCGGGTGAGGCGGATATCCTTCGCGCCTAGGGTGTTGTAGTGCTCTGGGTTGGACGTCAGCACGATGAGCTGCAGGCCGCGCTGTGTCGCCCGGTAGAGCATCCGGTGCAACCGTCGCACGCGGTCCGGGTCTGAGTTGGTGAAAGCATCGTCCAAAACAATGGGCAGGCAGCCGTCGTGGTCGGCGGCAAGCACCTCCGCCATAGCTAGTCGCATGGCCACGCCGACCTGCTCCCTCGCTCCGCCGCTCAGACTCTCGAACGGAAAGTTGCCCAGCCCCTGGTGTTCCCGGCTCACAGTCAGGGTGGTGAACGCACCGGCATCCGCTTGCCACTCGACGCCCAGGCTTGCCCCCGCACCAAAGATGCACGCCAGATAGCCCTGCACGGCCTCGACCAAGGGCCGCGTGAACTGCTGGGCCATCCGCTGCTGGGACTCCTCGGCCAAGGTGGCGAGAAGCTGAATCGCCTCGGCCTGTGTTTTGAATTCACGGAAACGCTTTTCGGCCCGCTCCTGCCGCGCACAGGCCGCCTCCAGATCGGCGTGCGGATCGGTTGTTCCGTGCAGGCGCATTCGTTCCCTTGCCGCAGCCTGCTCCTGTTCTGCCGCTCGGATCGCCTGCTTTGCACCGTCCAGCACCGAGCGGAGCCGCTGCATGTCGCTCTTCAACCCGTCGGGCTGGAGCGCCTTCAGATCGGCCCCGAGCACCGCCACCTGCTGCCTTGCCGCGTCTCTTTCAGCCTGCCGATCCAGAAAATCTCGGGTTCGTTTCTCATTTTCGCCATACACCGCCTCCAGCGTCGCGATGCGAGTGGCTGTTTCCTGGATCCGACTGCTCGATTCGGCGGATTTTGCGCGGGCATC
>JAAYZJ010000434.1 GCA_012514915.1 Lentisphaerota bacterium
AGCGAACGGGCGATCTCGAGCTTGCGCCGCTCGCCGCCGCTCAGCGTGTAGGCGCGCTGCTTGGCGACGTGCTCCAGGTGGAGATCGCCGAGCAGTTCCTCGAGGCGCGCCTGCCGCGCCGACGCGCTCAGGTCCAGCGTCTCGAGAATCGCGTTGATATTGTCCGCCACCGTCAACTTGCGGAAGACCGAGGGCTCCTGCGCCAGATAGCCCAGCCCCATGCGCGCCCGCCGGAACACCGGCAGGCGCGTGACCGGAGTCCCCTGGAACAGCACGTCCCCGCCGTTGGGCTTGACCAGCCCGACAATCATGTAGAAGGTGGTCGTCTTGCCGGCCCCGTTCGGACCGAGGATGCCGACGATCTCGCCGCAAGACACATGGAGCCCCACCCCCTTGACGACGGTCCGCCCCCGATACCGCTTGACGAGATCGAGCGCCTGCAGGTCGGGACGTCCGCCCGCGGCAGCCGTCACAGGCGGCTTCAGCGTCTCCAGCGCATCGCTCACGGCAGCATCCGTTTACCATCGCCCGACACCGAAGTCGGCTGCAGCACCATGCGGGCCGGCTCGCACTCCATCCGTTCGTCGTCGACCCAGATCGTGATCTTGCGGCCCCAGATCCGGTCTTTTTCGCGCTGAAGGACGGCATCGCCCGTCATCACGATCTTGCCGCTCGCCTTCGTGTAGACGGCCTCGGCGCAGCGCGCGCTGCGGTTCTCGTTGACCAGCACCACGTTTCCGAGACAGCGGACCTGCTTGATGTCGTTGGTGCCTTCGAGCAGCACGATGACCCGGTCGGCCGTCATGGTGAACTCGGGATCGGCGACCTTGACGTTCTCCTCGAACAGGATCGCCGACTCGGCATAGTCGTACTCCATCCGGTTGGAGGTGATCACCGTTTCGCCCTGCTTGCGCGGGCGCTTGGCACTGGCCGGCGCCCCGATGGACGTCCCCGCCAGCGCAAGCAACACGAGAAAAATCAGACGAGTTCTCATTTGAATGCCTTTCCAATGCCTTCCATGAACCGGCTCATCCGAACCTCGGCCTGCGAGAGAATTTTGGCGCTGCGGGCCTCAAGATTCCAGACCATGTCGACCCCGAAAACCTGGACACCGCGCTGTTCGATGCGCACCTTGCCCTCGCAGTAGCCATCCGATGTGGCGCGGTCGAAGAAGCAGTTGTCCGTGATGAAGATCCCCTCGAGCCGCCCGGTGGTGTCGAAGATTTCGACAACCACGTCCTGGGCGCGGACATACCCCGAATCGACGGCGGGAATGAGCGCCTTGCCCGCCTTGAGCAGGGCCCGGACCCGGCCATCGGGGTGGTGCGCCACCGGCAGGGTCATGTTCTCCACGGGCAGGGCACTCGGATCAGCTGCCTGGCGCCAGGCCTCCCTGATCGCCAGCTCCCGGCCGGCCGACGCCACGGTGTTCGACGGCGCCGCCCCCCCCCTCTCCTGCGCACGGAGCCGGGAGGCATCGCCTCCCAGCAGCAGTGCGAGGGCGAGTCCGAGCCGTTGCCAGCGCCTGTCAGGATGAAACACGTGCATGGATCTCCGCCAACGTTTGCCAGAGCCGCCCGAGCGCGCGGAAGGGAATCGCATTATCCTTGTCGGACAGGGCCTGATCGGGGTTCACATGCGTCTCGATGAACACGCCCTCGCAGCCCGTGGCCACGGCCGCCCGCGCGAGCGCCGGCGCCCAGCGCCCGTCCCCGCCGCTGCGCCCGCCGGCACCGCCCGGCCGCTGCACGCTGTGCGTCGCGTCGAAAATCACCGGATAGCCGAGCTCCCTCATGATCAGCAGGCTGCGCATGTCGGCCACCAGATTGTGGTAGCCGAACGAGGTGCCGCGCTCCGTCAGCAGGATCCGCCGGTTGCCGGTCGATTCGATCTTGCGGACGACGTGGACCATGTCCTCCGGCGCCAGGAACTGGGCCTTTTTGACATTGACCACTTTTCCCGTCCGCCCGGCGGCCAGCAGCAGGTCGGTCTGTCGGCACAAGAACGCGGGGATTTGAAGGATATCGGCGACCTCGGCGACCGGTTCGGCCTGTCCACGCTCATGGATGTCGGTCAGAATGGGGACGCCGAACCGCTCGCGGACCTCGCGCAGCACCTCGAGCCCCGCCTGCAGACCGGGCCCGCGGTAGGCATCGGCCGAGGTGCGGTTCGCCTTGTCGAACGAGGCCTTGAAAACATAGGGGATATCGAGCCGGCGCGCCAGCCCGGCCAGCCGCCGCGCCAGATCGACGCACCCGCGGCGCGACTCGATGACGCAGGGGCCGGCAATCAGAACCAGCGGCCGCCTGCGCCCGAAGAGGCAGGATCCTGCGCAAATCGTTGTCGTTTTTGGTGTTGCCATGGGTCGTTTTCCGTCGTGCCGCCAGACCGCTAATCCGTTCGTCCGCGCCGCCGGAGTTCAGCTTCAAGATACCCGACATCCTCCGGGGTGTCCACTCCAACCCCCATGGGGCCCGTCCTTATCACAGCAATCCTTGCGCCAAGATGGAGCGCGCGCAGTTGCTCCAGCATCTCGGTCTGCTCCAGCAGGCAGGGCGGCTCCCGCACCAGCCGATTCAGAAAATCGCCGCGGTAGGCATAAATGCCCAGATGCCGCCAGTAGAGCCCCGAGGCGAGGTCGGCCGGTCCGTCGCGCCGGAAGGGGATCGGCAGGCGCGAAAAATAGAGGGCGGCGTCGTCCCGGTCCGTCACGACCTTGACCACGCCGGGGGCCGCCAGTTCGCGCGCCTCGCCGATCGGACAGGCGGCCGTGGCCATCTCCCAGCGCCGGTCGGCGGTCAGCTTCGCGGCCAGGGCGTCGATCAGGGCGGGCTCGATCAGCGGTTCGTCGCCCTGGATGTTGACGACCACGTCGTCCGGCGCCGCCTGGGCCGCCTCGGCCACCCGGTCGGTTCCCGAAGGATGGTGCGGCGACGTCATCGCGACCCGGATCCCCTGCCCGCCCACCGCCTCGGCGATGCGTTCATCATCGGTGGCGACGATCACGGCATCCAGCGACCGCGCCCGCTTGACCGCCTCGACCACCCACACGATGAGCGGCTTGCCCAGGATCGGATGCAGACTCTTGCCCGGAAAACGCGTCGACCCCCAGCGCGACGGTATCACGCCCAGAATGCGCATCGATCAGGCACCCTCCCGCGCCGTCTGCGCCGCGACCTGCCGCAGCAAACCGCCGGCCAGGATGATGCCGCGCTGCCGCACCGTCAGCGCCGTCGTCACGCCGAACCGGTAGCCCTGCGTTGTGTTGTGCAGCTCGCCGCGCCCCTGCAACAGTGCCGGAAGGTCGTCGCAGGCGATCCGGTCGTCGAGGCGCAGGCGGTCGTAATCGGCCCCGTCGGCGAACTGGCAGGGGATGATCCCGAAATTGATCAGGTTGGCCTGGTGAATCCGCTCGAACCCCTTGGCGACGACGAGACGCACGCCCAGGTACATCGGGCACATGGCGGCATGCTCGCGGCTCGATCCCTGCCCGTAACTTTCGCCCGCCACGATGATGTTCTGCCGCCCGGCATCGCGGTGGGCCGATGCCCGGTCGTGAAACGCCGGATCGACCGGTTCGAAGACGTAGCGGGCATACTGCGGCACGTTCGAGCGATACTTCAGCCGCGCGCCCGCCGGCATGATGTGGTCGGTGGTGATCTTGTCGCCGACTTTGATCGCGACGACACCGTCGAGCGCGGCCGGCAGCGGGGCGCCGACGGGCGGCTCGCCAATGTTGGGACCGCGCCGGATCACGGCGTCCTGCACCCCCTTGCCGGCCGTCTCCCGGTAGAGGAACAGGCTGTCGTCGACCAGGAAGCGGTCGGGGCGCTGAACCTCCCCGAGGTGATCGAGCCGGCGGGGATCGGCAAACACGCCGCTCAGCGCCGCCGCCACGGCCGTCTCGGGGCTCACCAGATAGACCTGCGCATCGGCGGTGCCGCTGCGACCCTCGAAATTCCGGTTGCTCGTCCGCAGGCTGACGCCCCCGCTCTCGGGCGAGGCGCTGTTGCCGATGCAGAATCCGCAGGCATTCTCGAAGAGGCGGACCCCGGCGCTGATGATCGGTTCCAGAAGCCCTTCGCGCGCCAGCATCTGCACGACCTGGCGCGACCCCGGCGCCACGCCGACCGAGACCTCGGGATGGACGTGCTTGCCGCGCAGCAGCAGGGCCACGGTCTTCAGATCGCGGTACGAGGCATTCGTGCACGAACCGATCAGCACCTGGGAGACGGTCTTGCCCGCCAGCGAGGCGATCGTCGCGATGTTGCCGGGCGAATGCGGACAGGCGGCCAGCGGCTCGACCGCGGCCAGATCGAGTTCGAAGACATCGTCGTACGATGCATCGGCATCGGCGGCGAGGGCGACCCAGCCGTCGGCGCGCCCCTGCGCCTCCAGAAAGCCCCGCGTCATGTCGTCGCTCGGGAAAACCGAGGTCGTCACGCCGAGTTCCGTCCCCATGTTGGTGATCGTCGCGCGCGCCGGGACATCGAGCGTCGCCACGCCCGGGCCGCCGTATTCCAGAATCCAGCCGACATTGCCCTTGGTCCCGAATCGCTCGAGCACCTTGAGAATGACGTCCTTGGCCGACACCCCCGGCTGCAAGCGTCCGGTCAGCTTGATCAGCCGGACCCGGGGCCAGCTCAGATAGAAGGGCCCGCCCCCCATCGCGACGGCGACGTCGATCCCTCCGGCTCCCATCGCCAGCATGCCGATGCCGCCCCCCGTGGGGGTGTGCGAATCGCTGCCGAGGAGTGTCTTGCCCGGCAAGCCGAAGCGCTCCAGATGGAGTTGATGGCAGATCCCGTTGCCGGGTTTGGAAAAAATGGCGCCGTAGCGCTGCGCGGCCGTGCGGAGGTAGGCGTGGTCGTCGGCATTCTCAAAGCCGACCTGGATCGTGTTGTGATCAACATAGCTGACCGCCAGTTCGGCACGGATCCGGTCAAGCCCCATGCTCTCGAACTGCAGATAGGCCATCGTTCCCGTGGCATCCTGCGTCAGGCACTGGTCGATGCGGATGGCCACTTCCCGCCCCGGCTGCCGTTCGCCGGCCACCCAGTGCGCATCCAGCAGCTTTTCAACAATGTTCCGTCCCATCAAGCGACTCCCTGCATAAAATAACGACCGGGGCAACCCACTTCCACAGAAGCCACAGCCGCCCATGAATGCGGCCATTATAGAGCATCACGGGGGGTGAAGTCCATTCCTGAAGGACGGAGCTTCCG
>JAAYZJ010000435.1 GCA_012514915.1 Lentisphaerota bacterium
AGGAGGAGAAGCTGGCCGAACGCGCGGCGCGCCTGGAGCCGATGCTGCGCGCCGGGCTGGAGCGCGTGCAGCGGAAGTACCCCCAGGTGCTGGGCTGCCTGCAGATCAAGGGACTGGTGGCCGGCCTCCAGGTTGTCAAGCCCGGCACGACCGAACCCGATGCCGAGCTTGCGACGAAGGTCAACGTGGCCTGCTACCACCGTGGCCTGCTGATGTTCGCGCCGGTCGGCGTCGGCGGTGAATGTCTCAAGGTCGCGCCGCCGCTGACGATTCCCGAGGATATGCTGGCCGAGTCGCTGCAGGTCTTTGAAGAGGCCTGCGACGCCGTCCTCGGCGCCCGCGCCTAGGCATCCGTCTCGTGTTCCATTCCGCGGCGCCCGGTCGGTCCGGGCGCCGTGGATTCGCGCCGGGGGCCTCCCTTTCGACGGTGACGGTTTGCCCGGCGGTTCTTTGCGTAAGGCCCCCCATGGATGCCCAATCCTTCATTCTCGATCTGGCTGTGATCCTGACCTGCGTCGGGGCGGCGGCCGCGGTCTGCGCCCGCTTCAAGTGGCCCAAGGTCATCGCCTATATCCTGGTGGGCGTCCTGCTGGGACCGCACACGTTCGGCGGGCCGCTGGTCGTCAACGAAAAAAGCATCGACGTCCTCGGCCAGATCGGCGTGATCTTCCTGATGTTCACGCTTGGGCTCGAGTTCAGCATGCGCAAGCTCAAGCGGATCGGGCGCGTGATCTTCCCGACAGCGGCGCTCGACATGGCGGTCATGATCTGGGTCGGCTACCTGATCGGCACCCGGTTGATGGGGTGGGGCGCCGTCCAGAGCCTGTTCCTCGGCGCGGCCATCAGCGACTCGGCTACCACCATGCTGGCCAAGACGATCAGCGAGATGGGCTGGAACACGCGGCGCTTCACCCGCTACATTTTCGGCGTCACCATCACCGAGGACATCCTCTGCATCGCCGTGATCGCCCTGCTGACGGGACTCGTCCTCTCAGGCCAGATGCAACTGCAGGCCGTGCTGATGAGCATGGGCGGCCTGGTGGTCTTTATGACGGGCGTGATCGGGTTCGGTCTGCTGCTCGTCCCGCGGGCGATGCGCTGGATCGGCCGGCTGAAGGACGATGAATCGCTGCTGCTGACCATTCTCGGGTTCTGCTTCTTCGTCTCCTACATCGCCGCCCGCCTCGAGTACAGCCTCGCCCTGGGGGCCTTCCTGATGGGGGTGATGGGGGCCGAATCAGAACCGCTCAAGCGCATCTACAACCAGAGCGTGCCGCTGCGCACCATGTTCAGCGCGATATTCTTCGTGACCATCGGCCTCCTGGTGGATCCGGTCGAACTCGCCCGGCATGCCCCGGCGATCCTGGGGTTGACGGCCGTGGTGGTGATCGGCAAGAGCATCAACAACACCATCGGCGGCCTCCTGACCGGCATGGATCTCAAGAATGCGTTGCAGATGGGCATGGGCCTGGGGGCCATCGGCGAGTTCGCCTACCTCGTGGCGCTGATTGGCGTCTCGATGGGGGCGGTCGACACGGAGCTCTACCAGATTACCGTCGGCGTCTCGGTCCTGAGCACGCTGCTGAGTCCCTTCATCCTGCGGGCCTCCGATCCGGTCGGCGACTGGGTCGAGCGCAAGCTGCCGGCGCGCTGGCGCGAGTATCTCGAGACGTACCAGCACTGGGCCGAGCGCTTCCAGCATGCCGCCGCGCCGCGGCGCGTCGTGCAGGCGATCCGGATCCATTTGATGATGTTGGTGTTCCTTCTGCTGCTGGTCGCTG
>JAAYZJ010000436.1 GCA_012514915.1 Lentisphaerota bacterium
AGGCGGCCCGCCTCCATCCCCTGCCGGAGCTGGTCGACCGGCTGCTGCGCGGGCTCGTCGAGTCGCCGCCGATCGCGATCAAGGACGGCGGGCTGATCCGCGAGGGGTTCCACGCCCCGCTCGACGAGCTGCGGCAGATGGCCGGCGACGGCCACCTGTGGCTGGCGCGCTACCAGGCGGCCGAGCAGGAGCGGACCGGCATCAAGAATCTCAAGGTGCGGCACAACCGGGTCTTCGGCTTCTACATCGAAGTCTCCAAGGGACAGCTCGACCAGGTGCCCGCCAACTACGAGCGGCGCCAGACGCTGGTGAACGCCGAGCGGTTCATCACACCCGAGCTGAAGGACTACGAGCAGCGGATTTTCGGCGCGCAGGACCGCGCCTGCGCGCTGGAGTACGAGCTGTTCACCGAGCTGCGCGACCGGGCCGCCGCCGAGACGTCGGCCATCCAGGAGACCGCCGCCGCCCTGGCGACGCTCGACGTGCTGGCCACGCTGGCCGACCGCGCGCTGGCACTCGGCTATGTGCGCCCCGTCATGCACACGGGCGACGCGTTGGAGATCACGGCGGGGCGCCATCCCGTGATCGAGCAGCTCCCCGATGCCGAGCGCTTCGTGCCGAACGACACGACGCTCGACTGCCGGCGCAACCAGATCGCGGTGATCACGGGCCCCAACATGGCCGGCAAATCGACCTACATCCGGCAGGTCGCGCTGATCGCCATCCTGGCGCACGCCGGCTCGTTCGTGCCGGCCGCCGCGGCACGCATTCCGCTGCTCGACCGGGTCTTCACCCGCGTCGGGGCCGGCGACGACCTCGCGCGCGGACGCAGCACCTTCATGGTCGAGATGCAGGAGACGGCCAACATCCTCAACAACGCGACGGCGCGCAGCCTGATCGTCCTCGACGAAATCGGGCGCGGCACCAGCACCTTCGACGGCATCAGCATCGCCTGGGCCGTGGCCGAGTTCCTGCACAACACGCCCGCCGTCAAGGCCAAGACGCTCTTCGCCACCCATTACCACGAACTCACCGACCTCGCGCTGACGCTCAACGGCGTCCGCAACTACTCGGTGCAGGTGCGCGAGCAGGGCGACGGCATCGTCTTCCTGCGGACGATCCAGCCCGGCTGCGCCGACAAGAGCTACGGCATCCACGTAGCCCGGCTGGCCGGCATGCCCGGCGACGTCATCCAGCGCGCCCGCGAGATCCTGGCCAACCTCGAAGAGGGCGAGCTCGAGGCGGGGCTGCCCAAGCTGGCCCGGCGCAGCCGCCGCCGCGAGGGGAACGGCGATCTTCCCGGCCAACTGATGTTGTTCGAGTTGTAGAGGAGCCCGCATGACGCACGCCTATGCCCACCGAACCGTCATCCTGGCCGACGGCGCCTTTCCCGCGCATCCGCTGCCGCTGGCCGTGCTGCGCGACGCCGCCCGGGTGGTCTGCTGCGACGGCGCGGCGTCGGCGCTGCTCGCGGCCGGACGCGAGCCCGACGCGATCGTCGGCGATCTCGACAGCCTTTCCGCCGCCCTGCGCGCCCGCTTCGCGGCGCGCCTGGTTCACGACCCCTCGCAGGAGACCAACGACCTGACGAAGGCCCTGCGCCTCTGCCTGGCGCAGGGCTGGCGCGACCTGGTCATCCTGGGCGCGACCGGCCGGCGTGAGGACCACACCCTCGGCAACCTCTCCCTGCTGGCCGATGCGGCCCGCGAGGCGCCGGAGGTCGTGCTGCTCACCGACACCGGCACCTTCCTGCCGCTCCCCACCTCGGGCCGCGTGGCGACGCATCCCGGCCAGGTGGTCTCGCTCTTCAGCTTCGATCCCGCGGCGGCGATCGATTCGCGGGGGCTGCGCTGGCCGCTGCATGGGCTCCGGTTGAGCCGCTGGTGGCAGGGGACGCTCAACGAGGCGCTGGGGGATTCGGTCGAGCTGACGGTGAGCGGCGGTCCGCTGCTGGTCTACCTCGGCCACGCGGACGCCCGGTCGCCGGCGGACGCGGACCCGCTGCCCGTCGCCCTGACGATCGCCGGGAGCGACAGCGGCGGCAACGCCGGCATCCAGGCCGATCTGCGGGCGTTCCACGCGATGCGCGTACATGGCTGCACCGCGATCGCGGCCCTCACGGCGCAGAATCCCGACGGGGTCCGCGGCATTCAACTCGCCAGCGTGGAGCAACTGGGGCTGCAGCTCGACGCCATCCTCTCCTGCTACGCGGTCGGGGCGCTCAAGACCGGCATGCTCGCCACGGCCGACCTGATCGACGTCGTGGTCGAGAAGCTGACGCCCTATCCCGCCATCCGCAAGGTCGTCGATCCGGTGATGGTGGCGACCAGCGGCGCGCGGCTGCTGGCGGACGAGGCGGTGGACGCGTTGCGGGAGCGGCTGCTGCCCCTGGCGACGCTCATTACGCCGAACCGCCCCGAGGCCGAGGTGCTGACGGGGCGCCGGCTGGCGGACGAGGCGGCGGTGGTCGCGGCGGCGCGGCAACTGGCGCGGCAGCATGGTTGCGGCGTGCTGATCAAGGGCGGGCACGATCCGGCGGCGCCCGCGCGCGACTGCCTATGTCTGCGCGAGGCGGACGATTGGCAAGTGCTGTGGCTGACGACGCCGGTCGTCGCCAATCCCCGTTCCACGCACGGCACGGGGTGCACGCTCAGCGCGGCCATTGCCGCCTCGCTGGCGAAGGGGCGTGCCTTGCGCGAGGCGGTGATCGAAGGCAAGGCCTTCGTCTACGAGGCGATCCGCACGGGGCGCGGCGTCGGGCCGTCGGCCGCCGTCCTCGGCCAGCCCGAGCGGCTGCCGATCGAGGCCGTCGATATCGCGGCGCACGAGCCATAGGACAGGCATTCCTGCCTGTCCTGTGGGTGGGTGTGGGGGTGTGGGGCACTGTGATGCGCTGGCGGGAAGCTTTCCTTTGGCTGTCAATCGCACGGAATTTTCGGAATACGACTACGGGGCACGACCACGGCTGACGAGGGGCGCGAAGCCAATCGGAGGTGCATTCCCTGGCTTCATTGGCGGTTCGATTCCCCTGCTGCGGCTAGGCGAGACGCCGTCGCCCCACCCACCCGGCGACAGGCAGGAATGCCTGTCGTACCTTTTTGCCCACTCACGCACCCCCACACAGGGGACACACAGGGGACAGGCAGGAATGCCTGTCCTACCTTCTTCCATACTCACGCACCCCCACACGGCCCCGTGGAGCGGCGCACGACGAGCGACGGCTGCAGCAGCAGGCGCGTGTGGGTGGCGACGGCGGGATCCGTCATCAACCGCTCCAGCAGGCGCGCCGCCTTGAACCCCATCTGGCGGCGCGGCTGCGCCACCGTGGTCAAGGGGGGATCGTAGGCCGCCGCCGCCGGTGAATCGTCGATCCCCACCACCGAGACGTCGTCCGGCACCCGCAGGTTCAGTTGCCGCAGCACGCGGCAGCAGGACATGGCCAGGCTGTCGTTGAGGCAGAAGGCGGCGGTCGGGCGCTCGCCGGGAGGGCCCGACAAGGCGGTGGCCAGGGCGTCGTCGTCGCCGTCGACCACCTGCGGCGTGAGACCGGCCTGCCGCATGGTCAGCACGTAGCCCTCCTGCCGTTCGATCGTCGATGAAATGTTTTCCGGCTTCGTCAAGTGCACGATGCGGCGGTGGCCGAGATCGATCAAGTGGCGGGTTCCCTGGATGCCCGCCTCCAGATTGTCGGTCGTGACGCTGCTGCACGGCACCTCGGGGAGGTAGCGGTCGACGAGCACGACCGGGAAACGCCGTTCGTGCAGCCGGGCGATCAGCTTGCGCGAGGCGGGATCGAGCGTCGAGAGCCACAGCAGCCCCTGCACTTTCGCGACCAGCCCGGGCAGGATCTCGGCTTCGGTGAAGAGCGGGAGGTGGACATGCTTCGTGACCATGATGAAGCGCCTGGAGTCGAGCGCCTGGTCGGCCCCCAGGGTGATTTCGCGCATGAACCCGTCTTCGTAGTGCGCGAACGGGGAGAGAAAGCCGACCATCCGGATGGCGTGCAGGGCCAAGGCCTGGACCCGCGGGTGGCCGGCCTGGGCGACAAACGTCCCCTTACCCTGCTGCTGGCGGAGCACACCGAGTTCCACCAGGTCGCAGATCGCGCGCCTCACCGTGGATTTGCTGACCCCCAGATTGCGGCTGAGCGTGTGCTCGGGCCAGATCTGGTCGCCGTCCTTCAGTCCGGCCGCGATCTGCTTGAGGACAAAATCGCAGACTTGGCGGCGC
>JAAYZJ010000437.1 GCA_012514915.1 Lentisphaerota bacterium
AGGCGAAGATCGGCGCGCCGGCCCGAACGGCGGCGGACCATGCAGGCCACCGCCAGCATGAAGGCCACGTTCCGGGGGCGTCCGCGCCACCAGACATCCAGACGCGTCGGGACGGGAGCCTCGTCGTCGGCCTCGCCCCCCTCGTCCTTGACGATCAGTAAATTCCGGTGCGAGGCGGCAATCAGCCGGGTGAGCCGCGCCAGCGGGGCGCCGGAATCGGCTTTCGCCGGCGCGCCCAGCAAGATGGTGTTGGGCACCAGCGGGCCGAAGCCGTAGGCGCGGATCAGATCCCGAATGCCGGCCCAGTGGTCCTCGCCCGGCTGGATCCTCACGTGGGCCTCGACGCGGGCCTTCTCCAGATAGACCAGCATGGATTTGCGCAGACTCTCGGCCCGGTCGGCCGTCCAGTTCGCTTCGGGAATAATCGAGGCCACCGTCATCAGGCTGCGGTTGCGCGAGATGGCATGCGCCACCTCGATCAGGTGCCAGCGCCGGCTCGGCGCGCCCGAGAGGACAAGCAGGTTGGGGCGCCAGTTGCGCCCCCCCAGCGGTTGCGCGGCCAGGCGGTGCAACCCCTTGCGCAGCGCGAACATGACCACGCCCAGACGCATGTCGCCCCACCGCGCCCGCATGGCACGGCGCTCCATGATCCAATAGACCGCCAACACGCACCCAAAGGCCACGAGCGCCGCGCCCGCGTTGATCATCAGCATGATCGCCACGCAGGCGCCGAACCCCGCCAGGGCCACGACCGCCGGCACACGGAACGTTGGGCGCCAGGATGGGTTGGCCATCAGCTCCTCCAGCCCCGCCGAGAGGTTCAGCAGCCCGTAGGTGGTCAGATAGAACATCGTCAGGACCGGCGCGATGACATCCAGCGAGCCCCAGTAGACGCCGGCTGCGGCGATCCCGACCGTCAGGGCCGAGGCCAGGCGCGGCTCACGGAACCGGCCGTAGGGTTTGCCCAGCAACAGCGGCACCACGCGGTCGTTGGCCAGCGCCTGCAGCGTGCGCGGGGCCGACAACAGGCAGCCGACGGCACTTGACAGCGAGGCGGCCCACAGCCCCAGCAACACAAAAAGACCCACGCGGGCCAGCTTCTGAATCAGCATCGTGTCGCCGATCAGGACATCGGACGCGATCGACAGGTGGTTGATGAACAGGGCCAGCGCCAGGTAGATCAGGTAGGAGACGCCCACGGCGGCCAGCGTGCCCAGCGGCAGGGCGCGGCTCGGCCGCGCGAGTTCCCCCGATAGACTGACGCCCGCCAGGATACCGGTCACCGCCGGGAAGTAGACGGCCAGGACGGGCCAGAAGCCCAGCCGCGGCAACGTCTGGACTCCGGCGGCGGATTCCGGCGCCGCACCCGCGAAGATCGACGCGAGGGAGAGCACCACGAGAACCATCACGCCGTACTGGGTTCGCAGGGTGAAATCGGCCGAAAACGTCGCGAGCAGGCCGAGTCCGACGAGCGTGGCGAGCCCGACCCAGCGCGGGTCGAGCGCGGGGGCGAGCGCGACGACAGCCTCGGAAAAGCCCGCGATGTAGAAGGCAATGCTGATCGCCTGGGCCAGAAACAGGGGGATGCCCACGGCCGCCCCGGCTTCGACGCCCAGCGAGCGCGAGAGCATGTAGTAGGCCCCGCCGCCCCGCACCCGCATATTGGTGGCCAGCGCCGAGACCGAAAGC
>JAAYZJ010000438.1 GCA_012514915.1 Lentisphaerota bacterium
CGGGCACCATCGGGCTCAGCACCCGGGCACCGTAGCGGATGTCGGTGTTGACCGAGCCGCCACGTTGGCTCATGCCGTGAACCTCGGCCTTCTTCACGTCGTGGCCGGCGCGGAATGCGGCATCGGCCAGAATGTCCGAGGCTTTCACGATCCCCTGGCCGCCCAGTCCCGCAATGACAATGTTGACTGTTTTCATGATTCGGGTTCCCGTGGGCCGATTCAGTCCCGCGCCTGGGCGTTGGCGGCGTCGTATTGCTTGATCTTGGCGGCGGCCAGCAGACAGGCGCGGCGCACGATGATCACCCAGAGGCCGCCCGCCATCCGCGCATGCGCGAGGTTGTCGGACAGTTCCTGCCGCTGCGCGACCGGGTCGAGGACGACGACGTGGGGCACGCCCATCGCCCGCACGACCTCCTCGATGACGATCTGCCGCGCCGGACCATGCGCCAGCGAGCGGCCCGTGCCGGGATGCTCCTGCATGCCGGTCATGGCCGTGGTGCCGTTGTCGAGGATCAGCACGACATGGCCGGTCGGCGGCTCGTTGTAGAGCATCTCGGCGATGCCCGTCAAACCACTGTGCATGAAGGTGCTGTCGCCGATGACGCTGACGACCCGGCGCGCCTCCTCCTCGGGGAGGACGTGGCGCAGGCCGAGCCCCGCCGTGATGCTGGCGCCCATGCAGACCGTGGTGTCGATCGCCTGGAAGGGCGGCATCACCCCCAGGGTGTAGCAGCCGATGTCGCCGCTGACGATGGCCTGCTGGTCGCGCAGGATTTCGAACGAGACGCGGTGCGGGCAGCCGGGGCAGAGTTGCGGCGGCTTGCCGGGTGGCGGCGGCGGCTCCAGTGTGGCGTCGCCGGCCAGCAGGCGGGCGACCCGCTTGACGGAGAGCTCGCCAAACCGGTAGATCGCGGGGGTCGCGACGGGGCTCAGCCCCGCGAGGACGCAGCCCTCCCGCAGCACGGGATCGCCCTCCTCGACCACGACGGTGGTGGTGTGTTCCGCGGCGAAGGCGCGCAGCGCCTGGTTG
Organism: Lentisphaerota bacterium; assembly: GCA_012514915.1. Lineage (GTDB taxonomy): Bacteria > Verrucomicrobiota > Kiritimatiellia > RFP12 > JAAYLN01 > JAAYLN01. Next base: position 1,031 of record JAAYZJ010000438.1, read on the forward strand.
GGAAGGGGATGGACCATCAGCACCTGCATCACGGCGCTGGACGGCGCCGCCTCGCGCGCGTGGACGACGCTCACGCCGCTGGCGATGATGCCGCGTCCGTCGCCCGCGCCGCCGTCCGCCGGCGCGTGCAGCCGGGTGCCGTTGCCCGGCAGCGCGGCCCAGTCGCGGATCGCCTCGAGCTTGTCCCGCAGGCGCCGGTGCGCGGCGCGCGCGTAGCCGGGCACCATGACGCGCGAGGGAATGTCGCGCGTGAACCCCGGCGCCGGCGGCGCTGAGCAGGCGCGCCGGGCGACGATCGTCTTGGAGTGGCTGACGCGCGTCGTCAGACGCAGCAGAACGGGGATCTTCCACTGTTCGGAAATCTCGATGGCCTGCAGCGTGGCGTCGTAGGCCTGCTGCGAATCGGCCGGCTCGAGCAGCGGCACGCCGGCGGCGATCGCATAGCGCCGCGAATCCTGCTCGTTCTGGCTCGACGCCATGCCCGGGTCGTCGGCCACGACGATCACCAGCGCGCCATCGACGCCCGTGTAGGCGACGGTGAACAGCGGATCGGCCGCCACGTTCAGGCCCACGTGCTTCATCGTGACGATCACGCGGGCCCGTCCGAAGGCGGCCCCCAGGCCGACCTCCAGCGCCACCTTCTCGTTGGGCGACCACTGGGCGTGCCCCCCGAGGGCGCTGAAGGCTTCGAGGATTTCGGTGCTCGGCGTGCCGGGATAGCCCGTGCCCAGCGACACGCCCGCGTCACGGGCGGCATGGGCCACCGCTTCATCGCCATTCAGCAGCATGCGCGTCAGGGAGGTTTGCATAGATTGTGCAAATTATCGGTTAGCGCCCCAGAAGTCAAGCGCGCCAAAAACACCATTTACCATTGTCTCATTTATGGTAAGCTTAAGGGCGGTCTCACCCGCTGGATAGGGGTTGCCCTGTCTGGCTCGAATCATGGGTGTTTTTGCTTGAAAATGGCTTGGCTTGCAGGCAGTGGGTGCGGCGTCCCGTTCGTGGCCGCGCGCCTAACTGACGGGGACGAAGTCTGCCCGGATACTGAGGTGACGCTTTGATTTCACTTCTGCTTCGATACGGCGTCGCCGTCCATGTGGCCCTGCTGGCGATCTACTCCGCCTGGGCCCGGGGCGGTTCCGCCCCCGCTTTTTTCTGGGCGATCCCCTGGTTGGCGCTCGGCATCGTCGAGATGATCTTCCTCCTGCCGCCGCAGCGCAACGGCGAGTCGCTGCGGGCGGCCACGCGGCGGGCGGGGCGCGCCATCGTGCGCGATCCCGTGTTCTACGTCGGTCTCGCCCTGGTCGCGTTTCTGGCGCTGCAATGGCTCAATGGCCCGCGCGAGCTGTTCTACAACGCCGCGACCGCGCGCTGGGAATACACCGATCCTCCCTGGCCCGGCCTCCCCTTCTGCGTCGTCCGCGAGGAGGCTTCGCAGGTGCTCTACTGGGCTCTGGGCGTCGTCGCCATTCTGCTGGCCGTCCGCCACGGCATGCGGCTCGAGTCGAAACGCTGGCTGCTCCGCGTCCTGGTCTTCAACGGCGCGCTCCTCGCCGCGTTCGGTCTGCTGCAGATGGCCACCGGCACCGACAAGGTCTTCTGGATCCGCCCGATCAGCGTCTTCTTCTTCGCGACCATCGGCTATCCCAACCACGCCAGCGCCTACTTCACCCTGCTCACCGCCATCAATATCGGCTTGCTGCTCGAGTCGCTGGGCCATGAGGAGCCGCGCGAGCAGGCGCGCGGCTCCTGGCTGCTGGTGGCGCTGGTGCTCAATCTGCTGGGCGTGGTCTTCGCCATGGGCCGCGCGGGGATAGTGCTTACCGGGGGCATCCTCGTGGTCGCGCTGGTCTACGGCGCCATCTATCTCGCCGGACGCGTCACCCCGGCGGGCAAGGTCAGGCTGGGGGTCACCTTCGCCGGGCTGATCCTGTTCGGCGCGCTGATTGTCGTCGCCAAGCCCGACAACCCGCTGCTGGCCGAGATCCGCAGCATCGATCTCCTCCGGCTGCACGAGCAGCTCCAGGGCGACCGGGCCGAGCTCGCCGGGGCCGCCCTCCGAATCTGGGACGACTACCCCTGGGCCGGCACGGGAGGGTGGGGCTTCCGGCGCTTCGTCGCCCTCTACATGGGCCCCGAAAAATACGAATACTTGAAGGCCGCCGGACGGGCCAACGTCCACAACGACACCCTTCAGTACCTCTGCGAGCACGGGGCGATCGGCCTCTCGCTGATCGTCGGCCTCATTTTCATCCTCATCGGGCAGCTCTGGTTCCGCCTCGTCACGGTCCCCCGCGTCCTCGACATCGGCCGCGTCCATGCCCGCACCTGGTTCATGAGCGTCTCGCCGGTCGTCTGGATGACGGTCCTCGGCACGTCGGCCACCGTCGCCCACAGCCTGATCGACCTCCCCTTCCGCAGCATGGCCATCCTCTCGCTCTGGTTCACCGCCCTGGCCGCCGCCCCCGCCTTCGTCCCGCGCAAAGCAAAACCGCGCGCCTCCTCCCGCGGCACGAACGAAACGAGCGAATAAGGATTGATTGAACCGCGGATGTCGCCGAGGACCGCAGACGGGCATGAGTTGCGTGATTCCCCATTCGCAAAATTCGTTTCATTCGTTGATTGTCTAACCCGCAGCGACCCG
>JAAYZJ010000439.1 GCA_012514915.1 Lentisphaerota bacterium
CCTATTGACGTTTATTCCCGGACTCGAGCTACGCGCATCGATTCCCGTCGGCTTCTTCACGCCCGCCATCCGCGAGTCCATGTCCTGGCCGGTGATCGCCGCCATCCCTGGCCACCAACATCGCGGTCGGCGTGCTGACCTTCTGGCTCATGGGACCGGTCGAGCGGGTGTTGCGGCGCTGGGATTGGTTCGACCGCCGTATCTGGCCGCGTCTGGCGCAGTCGCGCGGCAAGCTTCATCCCTACGTCGAAAAGTACGGCGAATGGGGCCTGGCCTTCTTCATCGGCGTGCCGTTGCCGGGAACCGGCGCCTACACCGGCGCCTTCGGGGCCTATCTGCTGGGGTTCGACCGGCGCCGCTTCTGGATCGCCAACGCGCTCGGCGTGCTGATCGCCTGCCTGGCCGTGGTCGGCCTGTGCCTGCTGATCGACCGCGGGGCCATTGCGGAGGAGAGCCTGTTGCGCAGGCTGTTTCTCAAGCAACTGCCGGACGGGACGGCCGGCTGACGGGGAGGGTGGTAGTCATGGAGTGGATCGATTACAGGGGATGGCGCGCGGTGCGCCTGGCCAACCGCGAAGTCGAGCTCGTCGTCACGCGCGACGTCGGCCCCCGGATCCTCCGGTTCGGCTTCCTGGGCGGGCCCAACGTGTTCGCCGAGTACGAGCGGCAGGCCGGGGGCCGCGGCGAGGCGGAGTGGATGATCCGCGGCGGCCACCGCCTGTGGATCGCCCCCGAATCCCCGGCCTGGAGCTACGAACCGGACAACGTGCCGTACGAGGCCGCCGAGGCGGTGCCCGGGGGGGTGCTGACGCGCCAGTCGCCGGGACCCGTGACCGGACTGGTCAAGCAGATGGAGATCCGGCTCGCGGAGGATGAGAACCGCGTCACCGTGAAGCACAGCCTGACCAATACCCGCGACGTGCCGGTCCGCTGCTCGATCTGGGCCATTTCGGTGATGGCCCCCGGCGGACAGGCGATCATCCCGCTGCCGCCCCGGACCACGCCCGCCGAGAACCTCCTGCCGACACAGAACTGGAGCTTCTGGGGCTACACCAACCTCGGCGATTCCCGTCTGGTATTCGGGCACAACGCCGTTCTGTTCCGCCAGCAGGCGGGACGGCCGCCCAACAAGATCGGACTCAAGCAGCGGGAGGGGTGGGGCGCCTACCAGCTCGGCGGGCTGCTCTTCGTCAAATCGTTCGACTGCATCGCCGACGCCGTCTATCCCGACGGCGACGTCAATTTCGAGTGCTACACCAACGAGGAGATGCTCGAGGTGGAGAGCCTCGGCCCGCTGGTTTCGCTGCCGCCCGGCGAGACGATCAGCCGCACGGAGGTCTGGCGCCTGCACGCCGGCGTCCCCTGGTGCGAGGACGACGCCGATGTGGCGCGCCGGGTCCGGCCACTGGCGGGCGGTCGGCGCTAGGCGTTGGGCGGCGGCCCGCCCCGCAAGTTTTCACACCTCGACCGCAAGGATTGATAGCGTGCCTGGCAGGCGTTTCCGCTACAATCGTCGCCGCAACGGAACACACCCTTGAGGATCCTTCTGGAGAACGCATGAACGCTCAGACCCTGGCTGTGGATGGCGGCTCCCCCGTGCGGACGGCTCCCTGGCCGCAGCGGCGGCTTTTCGGCGAGGAGGAGAAGCAGGCAGCCATCGAATTGTTCGACCGCAGCATCGCGTCGGGCGAGGCGTTCGGCTACAACGGTCCGGAAGAAGAGGCCTATGGCGCCGAATTCGCCGCCTATCTCGGCGGCGGCCATGCCGATGCCGTCAACTCGGGCACGACTGCCGTCTACGTCGCGCTCCGGGCGCTGGAACTCGAACCCTTTTCCGAAATCATCGTGCCGCCGATCACCGATCCGGGCGGGGTCATGCCGGTTCCCTTGATGGGCTGCATCCCCGTGCCGGCCGACACCGCCCCGGGATCGTACAACACCGACGCCGCGCGCATCGCCGCCCGGCTGACGCCCCGCACGCGGGCGATCCTCGTCGCGCACATCGCCGGCATCCCCTGCGACATGGATCCGATTCTCGACCTGGCCCGTGCGCGCAACCTGCCAGTCGTCGAGGACTGCGCCCAGGCCCATGGCGCGGTCTACCGCGGCCGGAAGGTCGGCACGCTGGGCGACATCGCCGCCTTCTCGACCATGTTCGGCAAGCATCACGCCACGGGCGGCCAGGGGGGTGTGGTGTTCACCCGCGACGCGGCGCGCTACCAGAAGGTGCGCTGGATGTCCGACCGCGGCAAGCCTTTCGGCCTGCCCCCCGGCAGCGGCAACGCCGTCGCGGCGCTGAACCTGAACAGCGACGAACTGGCCTGCGCCATCGGGCGCGTCCAGTTGCGCAAGCTCCCCGGCATCCTAGCCCGCCGCCGCCGCTTCGCGGCCGATCTGGCCCGCGCCTGCCAGGCGCTGCAGACGGTGCGGGTGGTCGAGGCCCCGCCCGACTGCGAAAACGCCTGCTGGTTCCTCTTCTTCCGGCTCGACGCCGCCCGGCTGCGCGTCGACAAGGCCACCTTCGTCGCGGCGGTCAAGGCGGAGGGCATCCCCTGCGAGGCCACCTACCTGCATACACCGGCCCTCGCCGATTGGTGCCGGCAGCACCGCGTCTTCGGCGACAGCGGCTTCCCCTGGACCGACCCGCAGTATGGCGGCGATCCCCAGGCCGTCTACGAACTACCCAACGCGCTGGCGGCCGACGCCACCCATTTCCGGATGGGCATCCACGAGAACTGCGGGGCCGCCGAGGTGGCCGACATCGCCGCGGCGTTCGCCAAGGTGGAACGCGCCTATCGCGCCTAGTGTCGGCCCCGCGCCCGGGCGGGGGCAGGCAACACCAGCGGGAACAAGCCACATGGATTCCAAGTCACGGCTGCTGCAGGCCTGGCGGTTCAAGGAGCCCGACCGCGTGCCGATCGAGATGTTCCTGACCCGGACCGCCTGCATCATGGACCTTCCCGGCGCGGCCGAGATCCTCGCCTTTCAGGAGAACGAGGCGGACAATTTCCTGGGGGTGCCGGGTTTCGACTGGGGATTTCTCGGGCTGGACGCTGCATGCCGCGAGGAGGTCATCGAGGACGTGCCGGGGCGCTACCGCCGGACGCGCCGAATCTTCTCCACGCCGGCGGGCGACTTCACGTCGGTCATCCGCCACACCCACGACGACCTGTCGGGGGAGGGCGACCCCAACGATTATTTCACTGAAAAACACTGCATCGAGACGCTGGACGACTTCCGCCGCCTCGCGAGCGCCCCCCGCGTCCGCCGCCCCTTCGCTGCGGATGCCTATAACCGGGGGTGCGCCAAGATCGGCGGGCGCGGCGTGCCGATCACGGGGCTGTTCCATCCGCTCGGGACGCTGGCACGGAGCAGCAACATCGACGAGGCCTACGCCTGGCTGCTCGCCGAACCGGAGTTGATGGCCACCTTTCTCGAACGGTGCACCGAGCAGATTGTCGACAGCCTGCTGGCCCTGCCCGGCGCCGCGCTGGCCGATCCGCCGGTGTTCAAGACGCATGCCCTCGAAATGTTCATTCCGCCGTGGCTCGGGAAGGAACTCTTCCACAAATGGGTGTTTCCGTTCGACAAGCGGGTGAACGACGCGGTGCATGCCATCGGCGGACGGCACTTCGCGCACTGCCACGGCAACAGCGGCGAGTACCTGGAACTGTTCGCCGACATGGGCCTCGATGCGGTCGATCCGTTGGAACCCCCGCCCTACGGCGACAACGATCTGGCGCGGGCCAAGCGCCAGGTTGGCCGGCGCATGCTCCTGTGCGGCAACATCCCCTCGCAGGTGTTCTACCTCGATTCCTTCAAGCCGGGCGATGTCCGCGAGCTCGTCCGGCGCGCCATCGACGCCGGTGCGCCTGGCGGCGGCTTCACGCTGCGCACGACCGGCAGCGCCCACATCG
>JAAYZJ010000440.1 GCA_012514915.1 Lentisphaerota bacterium
CGGCGGCGCGCGGATCGAACGCGGCGAGGGCGCAGCGGGTGAAGTAGTCGTCGATCTTGACCCGGACGGCCGCCAGCGCCGCAGAGGCCGCCGCCGTGGCCTCGCCCAGCGGCAGGATCCGCTCCGGTTCGCGCTCGCTGAGGGCGACCCACTCGTCAAAGGCCCGCGCCTCGGCGAAAAACCGATCCAGCTCCGCGCGCCGGATCCCCGCCTGCCCGCAGCGGTCCGGCACACTGCCGCAGGCGCCGATCACCTCAACGATCAACTGGCGGAGCTCGGGCGTCGGGGCCGAATCGGGGGTGACGACGCCATCCCCGTTGAACGGTGTCTGCGCCAGCCATTGATCGCGCCGCACGACATCCTCGAGCGTGATCGCTTCGCTGTCGGCCTGGCCGATATCGGCCAGCACGCGCCGGGCGATCGACGCCAGTCCCTTCCCCTCCGGGGTGTCGGCGAGCGCGTCCAAGCGCAGGCGCGGCGCATCCTCCAGCAGGACGGCGGGATCGCGCAGGCGCCGGCAGGTCCAGGCGACCCCGGCCAGGAGCTCGCGGGCGCGGATGCGCCCGTCCTGGTCGCTGTCGAGGAGCGCCAGCGTGCGGGCGTCGAACCGGACCCCCTGAGTGGGACAGCTCAAGACCGTCCACAGCTCCTGGGGAAGTTCGTCCAGCCGGCTGAAATCATCGGCGCGGGTCAGCCGCACCTGGCGCAGACCGCCAGCCTGGAAGAAATGCCAGTGGTGGCGGGACGCCCGCCCGCCCGGCAGCAGATGGATGGGAACGAGGGTTCGCATCGGTGGGAATTCCCCGCGCTAGCGGAGCGCGCGGAGCCGCGCCGCCAGCGCGGCCTGCTCGGCGGGCGAGTCGTAGGCCCCCGGCTTCCAGCTCATCGGGCGCCCCTCCCAGCGGGGAATGACATGGAAATGGACGTGGGGCACCACCTGCGACGCGCAGCGACCGTTGGACTGCAGGATGTTGAAGCCGTCGCACGGCAGCCCGCGCAGCAGCCTCCGCCCTGTGTCCTGCAGCAACGGCGCCAGCCGCTGCAGCCAGACCAGCGGCAGATCCGTCATCTGCGCGGCATGGTATTTGGGAATGACGAGAGCATGCCCCTTCTCGAACGGGGCGATGTCGAGGAAGACGAGGCCGTAGTCGTCCTCCTGGAGAATCGACGCCGGCAGCCGCCGGGCGATGATCTTGCAGAACACGCAGTCGGGATCGGTCATGCGAACCTCGCGCTCAGCTCCGGTAGTTGGGAGCTTCCTTGATGATTTTCACGTCGTGCGGATGCGCCTCGCGCACGCCGGCTCCGGTCACGCGGTAGAACCGGCCCCGGCGCTGGAGATCGGTCAGCGTGCGGCAGCCGCAGTACCCGAGCGACGACCGCAGACCGCCGACGAACTGCGTCATCAGCTTGCGAACCGATCCGGCCAGCGGCACGATCCCCTCGATGCCCTGCGGCACGAGGTCGTCGGCCTGCACCGAGCCCTGGCTGTAGCGCTCGCGGCTGCCGGCACCCTGCTGCATGGCCGCCAGGCTGCCCATGCCGCGGTAGATCACATAGTGGCGCCCCTCGTGGATAATCTTTTCGCCCGGGCTTTCCTCGGTTCCCGCCAGGAGCGAGCCGAGCATGACGGTGTCGGCACCGGCGACGATCGCCTTGGGCACGTCCCCCGAATGGCGCACGCCGCCGTCGGCCACGACCGGAACCGCCCCCTCCAGCGCCTGCGCGGCCTGGTACACCGCCGTGATCTGGGGAATGCCGACACCGCAGACCACCCGCGTCGTGCAGATCGACCCCGGCCCGATGCCGACCTTGACGGCGTGCGCGCCGGCATCCCGCAGCGCGACGGCCCCCTCGGCGGTCGCCACGTTGCCCGCAATGACATCGATATCCGGGTAGTGGGCGACCAGCCAGCGCACCATCTCGATGATCCCGCGCGAGTGGCCGTGGGCGCTGTCGACGACCAGCACATCCACGCCTGCATCGGCCAGCATCTCGACCCGCTCGTGGTCGCCGCCGCCGCAGGCCGCCGCGACGCGCAGCCGGTGCTTGGCGTCGCGGCTGTAGAGCGGCTGCTTGTTCTCGACGAGGTTCTTGACGTCCGTGAAGCTGTACAGACCCACCAGCCGTCCCTCCCCGTCGATCAAGGGGAGCTTGCCGACCTTGTTGAGCATCATCAGACGGTAGGCGTCCTCGAGCGAGGTGCCGGGCGCCGCCGTCACGGCCGCCGTCGTCATGACCTCGCTGGCGCGTGATTGGGGACTGCTGGCAAAGCGCACATCCGACGAGGTCAGGATCCCCACCAGGTGATCGTGCTCGTCGAGGATTGGAAAGCCGCCGAAGCGCAGCCCCTGCTCGCGGCGGTACTCCTGGATATGCGCGATGGTGTCGCTCGCGCGAAAGCAGACCGGGCTCAGGATCAGCCCGTTCAGGTGGTTCTTGACCAGCCGCACCTGCCGAGCCTGGTTGGAAGGCGGAAGGTTCTTGTGGATCACGCCGATGCCTCCGAGCAAGGCCATCGCGATCGCCATGCCCGATTCGGTCACCGTGTCCATGGCCGCGCTGACAAAGGGGATGTTGAGCGTGATGCGCGAGGTCAACCGGGTCGCTACGGATGTGTCGGCGGGAAGGAAATCGGCATACTGCGTGACCAGGGTCACATCATCGAACGTGAGTCCCTCGCAGGGGAACTGCTCCATGAAGGCTGAGACGTGGGGATTGAGGCTCACTGGTAAACTCCGTTCCGGCGCCGGACTTGCGCCTTTCCCATGATCTTATACCGGAATCACCCCCCCTTCTGCAAGCGGTATGTTTGCC
>JAAYZJ010000441.1 GCA_012514915.1 Lentisphaerota bacterium
TCGAGGCGCGCGACTGGTGGACGCAGACGCGGACGACCGAACTCTCGCGCCTCTACGCCCTGCACCTCCACGGCTTCATCGTCCCCGAAGCCGACGGCGACTACCGCTTCTTCGCCGACGTCCGCGGCCAGATGCGGTTTTTTCTGAGCCCCGGCGCCGACGAGGCGCGGGCCGTGCCGCTGCCGTTCGCTCCCGCCCCCGCCGCGACCAACGGCCAGGACGCGGCGGCGCCTGTCTTCAACCTGGTGTCGCCGCCGGTCGTCCTTCGGGCGGGCCGGCGCTATTTCGTGCGCGTGCTGTTTATCCCGGGCTGGCAGGAGCGGCTGAAGATCCTGTGGGCGCATCAGACGGACGACGGTGTTCAGGCGACGCCCGAGCCGATCACCTCCGCCCATCTGCGGACAAGCGCCGAGTGAGATGAGGCGATGGCCGTCGGTCGCAATCGAGAGCAGTCGAATGCATAACGACACCCTGAACAAACGGATGATATGGCGCAGCCTGGCGGCGGTGGCGCTTCTTGCCGGCGCCGCGACAGGAGCGGTTCCGGCGGGAATCGCCGTGCCCGGCTCCGACGACGAACCGGACCAGCTTTCGTGGCCGTTCTTTGCCGACTGCCAGCCGATCGTGCGGCATTTCTTCGCGTGGGCAGCGACCAACCCGCCACCGGCCGGCGCGCTCGAGCAGGCCGGCCGCCCCGCCGCCTACCCGTACACCTGGATCAAGGCGGCGACGCTGATTTCGGATAATGCCCAATGGCGCGCCGAGCAGGTGGACGGCGCCGACGTGCTGCGCGGTCCCGGCGGCCACAACTACTGGGACCAGGCCAACACCGCGGTGGAGATCGCCCGCGACGGCTATTACCGGCTGTGGACGCGCTACTACCACCGGCAGGGCAAGAACGAGACTTTCAAGCTGGTCGTTACCCCCGCGCCAGCCGGCGATCCCTTGGCGTTCGACATGGCGTCGAAATTCCAACTTTTCGAGGAGGTGTTCTCGAAATCGCATTACCGCCGCGGTATCGACCCGACGCCCACGACCGCCGATCGGCCCACGGGGTTCCTCTGGGAGGGCTCGCATCGGATGGCCTTCATGAAGGCGGGACGCTACCGCCTCCGTTTCGCGGGAGGGATCTACGAGCGGCACGACGACCCGAAAATCAGCGACATCGTCTTCACCGCCGATCCGCTCTACGTCCCAGCCGATCCCGATATTCCTGCGGTTAACGTTTCGGGCGTGAACCCACCCTGCGCCGCGCTCGACCGGAACTGGCCCCTGTTCGCCATCCGTCCCGGCAGTCGGCCGTTCCACGCGGCGCCGGCGGATCTGCAAGCCTACTGGCTGCGCTGGCGCCGCGTGCTGCTCGACAAACTCACCATCAGCGAGTTCACCGACTACGTCTGGGGCAACTTGGCCGCCATGGCCTATTTCGACGACGAAGCCAATCTGGTCGGGCGTCCGGCCGAGGTCCGGGCGCAGCGTCAGCGCGACGCCAGGCCTGCCGCCACCTTCGTCATCCACGGCGACCAGTTCCAGAATGCCGATCCGGCGCAAAAGGGGTGGAATCACAGCCCGTTTTTCGCCAAGGCCTATCCCCGCCCCCCGCAACATCACGGGCCCTTCGAAGGACAGCGACCTGACGGCTTTCCACGAAGTGGAGATCGCGCGGCCGGGGCGGTACGTGCTCTGGGTCAACTACTTCTTCATCAAGGGCTGGGCGATTGTCGCCGTCGAGGCGGGCGGCGCGAAGATCGTCGAATTCGAAGTCGGCGGCAAAGGCAACTGGGCCGACAGCGGCCTGCTCGAACTGCCGGCGGGGAAGGCTCGGATCGTTTTGCGCCGGAAACCCGATCCCCCCGGCGCCGGTCCCCGGGAATACGAGTCGCCGATACTGAACCGGTTCGTGTTGACCGAGACGGTCGAATTCGCGCCGGCGCGCGAGGTCGACTACCCGGCGGGCGACCGTCTCGGCGACGGTCCGACCGGCGCCTGGCTGAGCGACGACCCATGGGCCGGCTTCACCCGTTTCACCGGCGCGGAGTCTTTGTACTACACACCCTATGCGCCCTGCCTGCGCAAGACGCTGGAGCCCGAGGCCATCAACCCGACGTCGGCGGTGATCACTGCGCGGCAGGGGGAGGTTGTCTCGCAGCTCTTCATGCTGCGCAACAATACGGCAGAGCCGATCATGTTCACGCCGGAACTTGCCGGCGGCGCGCTCCCGGTTTCAGCCCGGCTGGTTGCCTACATGCTCCCCTCCAACGGACGCTGGTCGCCAATGCTCCTCCTCCGGCGCAGGCAGATCACGGCCCCGCCCGGGCAGAATACCGCCATCTGGCTTTCGTTCGACTGCCGCGACATCGGCGAAGGAACGTATCCGGTGACGTTCAAGGCCCATGGCCACACGGTCCATTTTGCCATCCAGGTCAACGGGACGCTTGACGCGGCGCCGATCCCCTATGTCGGCGTCTATGCCAAGCCCTATCCGCGCGCGAGTGCATGGGAGGCCTTCCGTGACGCGGGCATCACGATGCTTTTCCACACCGTCCTCTCCAAGGCCGAGATGAAGCACTATGGCTTTCTCCATCTGGCCTCCGTGCCATTCGACAAGACCAGCGAGGCCGGCGTCCGCCGGGCGCTGGCCGAGACGCGGGCGCTGGGGCTCGCCCCCGCCGACTGGTCCTGGTACCTGATCGACGAGCCGGGGCCAAGCCGCTACGCCGACTGGCTCGAGATGGCGGAACGCGTCCGGGCCGTCGACCCCGCCATGATGATCTGGTGCAACCTCGGCGAAGGGGCGCCGCGCAAGGACTCCCTGCCGACCTTGCTGCGCATGATGGACTACTGGGATGTCTCCTGTCCCTACCGAACCCAGTTCGGCGTGTCCGCCAAGGACAAGGATTACGAACCGTATGTCGCGAAACTCCGGGAGGTCGGCAAGATCCGCATGCTCTACGGGACGCTGGATATCGGCAGCAACGAAAAACTACTGTGGGCGCCGCTCGAGATTCTAAGGGTGGCTGCGGAGGCCGAGCGCAATAACCGCAACGGCTGGGCCTTCTTCTCGCTGATCTACGGGCCGCCCTGGGACGATGTCTACACCGGCAACCAGGATCACGCCGTGAGCCTCTATCCCGGCGCGCATGGCCGCACCCTTAGCACGCGCAACATGGAGGCCGTGCGTGAGTCGGTCCAGCGTTGGAGGAAAGCCAAGCTGGACACGGCCAACGACAACTGACGCGGCGGGACGCCACGGAAAGGAACAAACCATGAACACGAGAGTCACATGCATCACCGTGGGCCTGGGCCTAACGGCCCTGTTGCGTGTCTCCGATGCCCGGGCCATGACGCTGGTCAGGGACGGCGTGCCGCAGGCGGTCCTGATCGTCGAGGCCGATGCGGTTCAATCCATGCAGGCGGCCGAGGCGCTGCAAACCTACCTGGAAAAAATGAGCGGGGCGAAACTTCCGCTGGTGGTCGAGGGCGGGGCGTTGCCCGCCGATGCCCCCGCGGGGAGGGTCCACGTCGGCCACACCGCCGCCGCCAAGGGCCAGGCCGTACCCTCGGGCTTCGATCCCTCCGTACGCGACGACACCTTTGAGGAGGAAGGATATGTCCTGCGCACGCTGGACGAAAACACGTTGCTGGTGGCCGGCAACAACGACGGCCTGTATCGCGGCACGATCTTCGCGGCCTATGCCCTGCTGGAGAAACTCGGCTGCCGCTTTTACTTCCCCGGCGCATGGGGCGAAGTCATCCCTGAAAAACGCACCCTCGAGGTGGCGGCGCTCGATATCCTCTCGCGTCCCGATTTCGCCATCCGCGATATTCCGCTTTCCGGCTGGATTCGAACCACGGGCGAGGAGAAGAAACTCTACGCGGAATGGGGCCACAAGATCGGCTTCAGCACCAGCCGTCACTATCCCCGTTCCTCCGACGGTTCCCTGGGTGCCTTGTTCCCCCACAAGGAATTCTTCGGGGAGCACCCCGATTTCTATGCCATGAACCAGGCCGGGGAGCGCCGCGCCGGGGCGATGCTGTGCCTGTCGAACACGAACATGATCGAGATGCTGATCGCGCGCCTGCGCCGGGGGTTCGCCGGCGAGGAGAAGGTCGGCGGCATCGACGAGGTCTGGCCCGGCAGCGGCGGCATGGGCTTCAGTCCGCCGGACGGCACCCCCTATTGCTATTGCCCCGACTGCAAGCAAGCCTCGCAGAACTTCAACTACCCCCGTTACGAGAACCGCCCCGACCGCCCCATGATGAGCGAGCAGTACTTCGCCTTCGTCAAGCGCCTGGCGGAGGCGTTTCCAGACAAGTGGATCGCCACCGGCGCCTACTCGCTGCGCGAGATCCCGCCGCAGGGCGTGGGCCTGCCCGACAACGTTTCCATTTGGCACGCGCCCATCACCTGCGATGTGCTCCACCCCAACGATTCGAATCAGTGGCGCCGGCGCCAGTTCGTCTCCATCCTGCGCCAGTGGCGCGCGCAGACGCCGCATGTCTTCATCTACGACTACAACCCCGGCTTCCTGACCGGTATGTTCGTGCCCGAGCGCGATACCGAAAACATGGCGGTCAACGCCCGCCTCTACCGCGACATCGGCATCAAGGGAATGCGCCGCGAGGGGCGCAAGGCCTTCATGCAGACCTGGATCAGCTACTACGTCACCGCCAAGCTGCTGTGGGATGCCGATACCGACGTCGAGGCGATCAAGCAGGACTTCTACCCGACGTTCTTCGGGCCGGCCGCCGGCCCCCACGTGCGCGCCTGGTGGGATGCCTGCGCCGAACGCCTCGTGCAAAGCCCCTTGGCGGCGCATGAGGACTGGGTGGTGAGCCACCTCTACAACCAGGCATTCGCCGACCGCATCCACGCGCATGTCGAGAAGGCCCTGGCGGCCGAGACGACCCCCGCGCAGCGCGAACGGGTGCGTGCCTTCGCCCTGATTGCCGAGAACCTCGAGTCCTTTGCCGCCATGCACGCGGCCTTCCGCGCGCTGGACTGGAAAGCCGCCGCCGCCGCCGCGGGGCGCATGGAAGCGATCAAGACGGAGCTGCACGCCATCTATCCGTTCTTCATGGAGCCGGAGCGGCCGGGGCGTGTCCGGGTGTTCTTCGCCGAGGGCTACAAGCAGCGCGCCGAAACCCGGCTGGCGCAGACCGACGGCACCACCGGCGAACTGGTGGCGGAACTGCCGTTGGAGATGCGTTTTCGCCGCGATCCCTTCAACCAGGGCGTGATCGAGCAGTGGTACGGCGAGGAGGTTGCCGTGGATGCCTGGGAGACGCGCAACACCTATGACCTGCTGGAACAGCAGGAGGAGCCGCTCGACGACGAAGGGCACTTCTACACCGGCTACGTCTGGTACCGCGGCACGATCGACGTGCCGGCCGCGTTCGAGGGTCGCGAGATCAACCTGCTGCTGGAGGGTCTCATCAACGAAGGCTGGGTCTGGATCAACGGCCAGTATGTCGGCCACCGGCCCTGGGCTCGCTGGTGGAGCCACAGTGCCCATCCCGCCGAGTTCGCGGTGCGCCGCCTGTTGCGTCCCGGCCAGCGCAACACCCTCGCCATCCGGGTGTTGAACGATCCCGACGAGGTCGGCGGACTCTACCGCCGCGGCTTCTTCTATGCTCCCCTCACTGCCACCGAGAAATAACATGAACCAGGCTGACAAGCATGTGTACAATCAGGCGTTGTTGGATCTGCATACGGCGCTGACCAACATGTCGGGGACAAGCATCTCGGTGAAATTCGTGCAGACGGCAGCGGAGGTTCTACCGCCCGCCATCGTCATCGGAACGCTTAGCGGGGAGGCGCCATTCGATGGAAAACTGGACGAACAAACGGCCGGCAGCCGCTACGGCGAAGGATTCCGCGTGTTCACCCGGGATCGCGTGGTCTGCGTGCTGGGCGCCGGGACTTACGGCACGGCTTACGGCATCTACGCATTGCTCAACCGACTGGGGGTGGATTATCTCTTTCCCGGCACTCTCGGCGAGGTCATCCCGGCGAACAAAACCCTGCGTATCCCTGATGTCCAGATGGAAGAAACCCCCTCGTTCTTCATCCGGAAGCCATGGGCGACCGGATGGATCAAGACCCGCAATCAGGAGCGGACCGACATTATGCGGTGGCAGATTCGCAACCGCATCCAGATCGATCGCAACCTGACCCAGGAGTACCGGGCTGGTGGGCATATCTGGGACAAGTTTGCACGCGACAAAAAATACAGCCACTACTTCGAGGAGCATCCCGAGATCGCCGCGGTCCGGATCAGCGCGGATGGCAGCACGCAGTACAGCAAATGGCAGATCAATACGACCAACCCGCATACGATCGAGATGGTCGCGGACTACATTCGTGAGCAATTCGCCGCCAACGGCTACCCGCACGACAAGGATGTCACCATTTCGGTTGGCCCCGCCGATGGAGATGGGTTTTCGCAGGATCCCCAGACCATGGAACTGCGGCGGTTGCGCCGTGATCCGGTCACCGGCGACTGGGACAACACCGATCTGGTCGTGAAGTTCACGAACGACCTGTTCGAGAAGCTCCTGCCGGAGTTCCCGAATCTCAAGCTGGGATTCTACAGTTACCACACCTATGCGAACTTCCCGATCCGGGAAATGCCACACAAGAACCTGCGCATCGAAATTGCCGATATCACGCAGTCACGCATACATGGTGTCGTTGACGCGGCACGCGCTCCTTCGCGCATGTTCTACAAGGACACGCTCGAACAGTGGGCGGCCTACGGGACACGTTTCTACTTCTGGCATTACGACTGGAACCTTGCCGATGCGATGTTGCCCTATACGCGGATTCGCATCGCAGGCGAGGACATGCCCTACGAGCACAAACTGGGAGGGCTTGGCTACCAGACCGAGAGTTGCTACACCACCTGCAACAATGCGCCACACAACTATCTCGAAGCGAAGTTGATGTGGGACATCACTGGCGACTGGAAAGCCATTGTGAAAGATTTCTGCGCCAAGGCCTACGGCAAAGGTGCGGACGAGATGGATGCCTACTACCATTTTGTGGCCGACAAGCAGGCCCGATCGAGTGACGAAACCGGTTCGTATTTCGGCTTTCCGGGGCGCTTTTCCCGGAAGGACGTGGCCACGATGAAACGGTTGATCGACAAGGCCCAGAAGAAGGCCGAAACGGAGGCGCAGAAGCTCAGGGTCGGTCTCGTGCGGTATCCCGTCGAGCAGCTTGAAAACTACCTTGATTACTATGACGCCTATGTGGCCTATGACTTTGCCGGTGCCCAAAAGGCGTTCGCGCACATGGTCGAGCGATTCGCGAAGGAGGACGCGCGCCAGGATCACACGCTCAACGCCAACCGGGCCGCCGGTCTCCACTACCCGAAGTATTATATCAAGCCGTTTGTCGAAGCATCGGTCCAGTACTCTGCCAAGCCCTATCGCATGGTCGCTAAAGTGCCGGAGCGGATGAAGTTCATCTACGACATGGATGGCATCGGCGAGAAACTCGCGTTCGCCTCGCCGTTGCTGGTTGACGATGAATATCCCGAGTTGTCCACCTACACGAGCACATTGAGCCGCCAGGGCGGCATCGCCTTTAAAAAGCCGGGTTCGGCGATCTGGTACCGGGGGCGGGTCACGCTGCCGACCCTCCGGCTTAATCAGGACGAAGGCATTGGTCTATTGCTGGGCGGTTTCGATAATTTCGCGACGGTCTATATCAATGGGATCAAGGCGGGCAGCGGTAGTGGGTTTCTGAAACCTGCAGTCTTGGACGTCACCGACCTGGTTGACAAGAGTGGACGGGAGAATTCCTTGATCATCCGGGTCGAGCGCAAGGGCAACCCCGAGGCCGCGACAGGCGGACTCATGTATCCATCCTTCTTTTTCCTCGGCCCCCGTCTCCCGGCCGACGAGCAGAACCCGCCACCCGAATCGGTCGAAATCGTTTTGCCTGGCGCAGCAGGTCATTAGTGTCTGACACCACCGAGCCATGACAAAGCGTCAATGTTGGGCCCTGCTGGCCATCGGCCTGGCCGCGTCGTGCCTGCTGATGGGCTATGAGTTTGTCCGCAGCGTCTCGACCTCGCTGTTCATCGGCTACTACGGCAGCCGCAATCTGCCGTGGGTGATGGCGGCCGCCCCGCTCGCAACGATCGCGATGGTCTATGCCTACGGCCTCGTGCTCTCGCTGATGGGCGCGCGGCGCGCGCTGCTGCTCTCCACGGTCGCCTCGGCGCTGGTGATGGTCGCCTGCCAGTTCGGGCTGCTGCGGGGGTATGCGCCGGCCTCCGCCGTGCTCTATGTCTTCCGGGAAGCCTACATCGTCATCCTGGTTGAGCAGTACTGGTCGTTCATCAACAGCACCGTCCGCCCCGAACAGGCGCGGCTGGTCAACGGGCCGATCACGGGGTTCGGGTCGATCGGCGCCATTGTCGGCGCGACGCTGGTGCGGCGTCTGGCCGGCGGCCTGGGCTCGGAAAACCTCCTGCTGCTGGCGGGGCTCTCGCTGCTGCCCGCCGCCGCGTTGGCCTACGCGGCCTATGCCTGGGGCGGCGAGCCGCAACCGTCGGCAGAGGAGGTCCGCGGGCGCCAGGGGCATCTCGCGCTGCGGCTGTTCGCCGGCAACCGCGTACTGGTGCTGCTCGCGGGGCTGGTGCTGGTCACTCAAGCGGTCTCCACCCTGCTCGACCTGCGGTTCTCGGGATTAGTCGAGGCGGCCTATGCGGAGAAGAACGCGCGCACCGCCTATCTGGGCGGCTTCTACGCCTGGCTCAACGTGGCCGCCTTCTTGCTGCAGTTCGCGGTTGTCCCCGGCGTACTGCGCATGGTGCCCCTGCGCGCCGTGCATATGGCCATCCCCGCCCTGCACCTGACCGCCTGCGCGGCACTGATGGCGCGCCCCACGCTGGCTGTCGG
This sequence comes from Lentisphaerota bacterium, assembly GCA_012514915.1. GTDB lineage: Bacteria > Verrucomicrobiota > Kiritimatiellia > RFP12 > JAAYLN01 > JAAYLN01. Next base: position 8,914 of record JAAYZJ010000441.1, read on the forward strand.
GGCGCTGGCCTTCGGGCTGTTCAAGGCACTGGATTATTCCCTCTTCCGCGCGGCGAAAGAGATGCTCTACATCCCGCTCTCCTTCGACTCGCGCTACCGGGCGAAATCGGTGATCGACGCCTTCGGCTACCGCCTCTCCAAGGGAGCGGTGTCGGGGCTGCTGGCGTTGGCCGGCACCGTCGCCGGCGCGCTTCCCGGCGGACTCTACGCCGTCGGCGCGCTGGCGGCCTCGGTCGGCTGGATTCTGCTGGCCCGCGGCGCCACGCGCGAAATCGACGGCTAGA
>JAAYZJ010000044.1 GCA_012514915.1 Lentisphaerota bacterium
CCCGGCGCGTAGATCCAGAGCACGGTATGCCCCTTGCCGCATACCTTTCGCCGGATCAACCGGCGCTGGGCGTCGGTCAGATGCAGACAATCCTGCACGATGTAGAGCTTGTAGTCCCGCGCCTGGCCCAGATCGTCCACCAGCAGCCGGTCGTGCGGCGCGCCGATTCGCGGATAGCACAGGGCCATCTGCTGATTGTTCAGCGTGTCGTAAAGCAGGGAATCGTCCCGCACGTGGCAGGTCGAACGCGGGTTGAGGATCACCGCGATCTGAGCCGTCGGCGTCCGGTCGTGCCGCACCGATTCCTGCGCCAATGCGTTCAGCCGCCGGATGACCGGCATCGTCGCGTCGTCCTCGAACCAGCCCGCCCCCCAGTCCTTGAACTCCGTGCCGGAGGCCTGGCACAAGGCCGCGCTCACGGTCCGCTTCAGCGCCTGCGCCGTATGCCAGGCGGTCGGCGTGGTCCCGAACAGGAACGACTCCACATGGTGCGTGCGGTCGTCGATCTCGGCGATGTACGTCTTGCCGTGGATCAGAACCGAGGCGAGGGGAATCTCGAAGGCGGTGAAGCCGTTGACCCCGCGGCCGCGGTAGTCGTTGGGCATGAAGAAGCTGTCCAGCCACGGGCACTTGAGCACCGAGGCGAAGTCCGCGTGGGGCCCGCTATGGTACCGGAACCCGCGGCCCCCGGGCTGGTAGCCGGCGGGGGTGCGCGTCAGGAGCCGGCCATGGGAGGCCTCCTTGAACGCCCGGGCCAGCCGCCCGATGAGGCGCGTGACGATCTCGCTGGAGTACAGGCAGAAGTCCTGGCGCTGGAGACCCCGAGCGGGATCGTAGAACTCATAGAAGTCGCCGCGGACGCGCTCCTCGGGCGTCGGCAGCTCGGCCGTCTCGAGCGCGACGGTCTCCTGCTTCCAGGCCGCGCGCAGTTTACGGTCGGTACCGTAGCGGTCCCGCAGCCACGCGCGGAACCCGGCCAGGAACACGGGGCTGTAGTCGCTATAGCCGGCGCCCCAGTGCGGAAACCATTCGCACGTCCCCCCGCTGTACCGCACGGCCGCGAAGCGCCAGCCCTCGGGATGGCCATCGCAGAAGCGCACCAGATCCCGCGCCGCCCGCTCCGCGGCGGACCAGTAGCTTTCGGACGCGAAGGAGACGACGTTGGTGCGCTGCTCGGCACCGCCGAGCTGGCGCACATGAACCATCTGGTCGGGATGCTGACTGATCCACCAATCCGGGGCGTCGAAACGGAACCGTCCGTGCAAACGTCCGGCGGGATCGAGAGCCGCGAGTTTACGGAGGTAGGCGTCGAGCTCCGACCAGTCGTAGCTTCCGTCCGCTTGCCACGCCCGGCGAAGCTGGGGACCGAACTCCCACGTCGTGTAGAGCGCGCAGCCGGCGCTGAAGAAAGAAGAGGGATCCGGCGCGGCGGGCAGGTCGCCCCGGAACCGGCGCATGGCGCTCGTCGCGTCGTCAAACCCCTCGGCGAGAATGGTTCGACCCGCCCCGTCATGGACCACTAGGTCGTCGGCCGTTCCACCGGCTTCGTGCGCCGCCACCATCACCTGTGCAAGCTCCGCCATCGGCTCCGGATCGGTCCACCGGCCCAGGGAGACGCCGTCGGCCTCCAGGCACAGCACGGCCTGGCGCTTGATGAGGCGCAGCCGGACCGGGGAAGCGCCGGGGCCACGGATGGACGGCGGACCTACGGGAACAATCTGCTGTGAATGGATGGTACCGAGCGAGACCTCTCCCGGCCGCGTCACGATCGAGTAGCGCTTGAGGCCGCCGTCCGCCGTGCGGCCTTCGAGCAGGACATAGCAGCACCCCTGGGGTGGTGTTGGACCGTCACAGGCCAGGGTGCATGCGACGCTGAAAGTCCCTGCACGCGCAGGCGGCAGCGCCGCGCGCACGCGCACACCGGGTTTCAGCCACAGCCGCCCGCCGCGGACCTCGCCGAGGGCGCTGCCGCCGGCCTGGCCCATGATGGGCACGTAAGGCTTGCCATCCAGCAACCAGCCCGGCGCACCGTTCACTGGCGCCACCTTCAGGCCGAACCGCTCGCTTGGCCGCGGCTGTCGTCTCTTGTTCATGGTGTTGCGATCCCGTGTGCGGGCAGACTCGCGCGCAGCAGGATCTCGATGACCTGCTGGCCAACGCGGATCGGTTCCTCCTCCGGCGCCAGAACCAAGCCGTCCGGACTGCCTGCGACAGCATAGGCCGCCTTCGCCCACGAGAATCGTTTGAGAAGGTCGGCCTTGCCCATGGTCCGCGTCATGTGATCCACGGCGCCGACAAGGCCGACCGGCCTCGGCGCGACCAGCGCCGGAAGATCGGGCACGTCGTAGTCCTTGAGCGCGCCGGGTGTCCAGAAATGCTGGCACTGGTTGTAGTAGGCGTTGTCGGTGATCAGGCGGTAGGAGGCAAGTGTCCGCACGGCGGCCACGGCCGTCACGCGCGCGTCGAGAGCGGCGGCTTTCAGCGCCTCAACGCCGAGCCGGCCTTCGCCGACCACCGCGAATCCGCCTTCCGGCAGACCGCGCGATTCCAGCCAATCGCCGGCGCGAATGATGTCCAGCACGCGCATGCCCGAGCGCGAGCGGCCCACGCCCAGCGCGCGGATGGCCAGCATTTCGCGCCGCCACAGTTCGGGAATGTAGGCGCACATGCCCTTGCGGTGATGCTCTGGAAAGGGAGGGCTGTCGCCGAGCGCGCCTTCACCCGTATCGCGCACGTCGATGGAAAGCACGCGAAAACCATGTCGCGCCAGAAAGACCGGCAGAAGGTCGGGATTCAGCGTCTTGGGTTTTCCATCTTCGCAGGCGTGAATCACCGTCGGCACGCCCTCGCGCGGATGCTTCGGCGTCAGGAGCAGCGCCGGGATCGGCATGTTCGGCTCGCTCTCGAAAACAAAAGGCTCAACGTCCAGAGTCCCCATCCGCGATAGGCCACGGCTTCTCGCGTGAAGCGCGCCTGTCACGCGTTCGAATCCCAGGCGCGCGGTCAGAGCGGCAAGAAGGGCTTGGCGCTGCTTCAGACGCGCGTTCCCCGATACCGGCGTCTCGCGCCGGGGCGTAACGCGCTCGGCGCGGGCCCGGTTGAGCGAACACATGGTTTCCCCGCCCAGCGACACCTGCACCTGCCCGCTCGCTGTGCACCGCAGGCGCCTCGCCGCGACCGGCCGGAACACGGGTTCGCGGCTGTCCAGCGTCTCCCGGCCAAACCAGCGGTTGAACCACGCGTAAGACGCCTCGCGTTTCGGCGTGCGCAGGTCGTGGTAGCCGTCGACCAGGATGAACTCCAGCCGCTCGGAATGGCCGGCAGCCGCATAGAACGGCTTCATGATATTGAGTTTGACGCGATGTCCCGCCTCCTCGCCGGACTTGTCCCCCACAATGATGCGGCAGGGCCGTGGCGCGATCAGCGAATAGAGGCGCGGGTCCGGAGGGTTGTAACCGCGCAACTGGAGGTTCTCGCAACTGCCACCGGGGTGCGACGCGGCGCACGCCGCCACGCGCTCATCCACCGCGGTGATGAGCATGGTCATGATCCCGCCGCCGGAATTGCCCATCACGCCGATGCGCTGCGGATCGACTTCGGGACGGGTCAGGAGGTAGTCGAG
>JAAYZJ010000442.1 GCA_012514915.1 Lentisphaerota bacterium
CCCAGCGGCGGGCGGTCGACGTGCCGCGCCGGAAACGAGAAACGGAGCGCCGTGCCGCGGCCAGGCGCCGAATCGAGCACGAGCGTGCCGCCGGTCGCCTCCACGGCCTGGCGCAGCAGGGGCAGTCCCAGTCCGACGCGCCGGCGGTCATGCTTGCCAGGCTCGCTGTAGAAAGGATCCCAGATGCGCGCCTGTGTGGCGGCATCCATGCCCTTGCCATTGTCCGTCACCCCGATCATCAGTTGCTCGTTGTTCTCGGCCAGTTCGACGTCGATGCATGCCGCGCCCGCCTCGATGGCATTCTGCACGAGGTCCGCGAGATAGTCGCAGATCGTCGCATGCACGGCGCGCCCGGGGCTACGAGGCCTTGCGGTACTTGTTCAGGATGGCGGGGAGACCCGCCGTCTCGACCTTGCCGTAGATATCCCCGTTGATCACCATCACGGGGGCCAGGCCGCAGCAGCCGAGGCAGCGGACGGCCTCCAGGGAAAATTCGTCGTCGGCGGTCGTCGCGTTGACACCGATGCCGAGAATCTCTTCGAGTTCCTGGAGCAGGTCGTCGCCGCCGCGCAGGTAGCAGGCCGTGCCCATGCAGACTTGAATGATGTTGCGTCCCGGCTTCTTAAGCTTGAAGAAATTGTAGAACGTCACCACGCCGTAGATCTTGGCCAAGGGGATCTCCAGCAGATCGGCGACCTCGAAGGCGACCTGACGGGGAATGAACCCGTAGGTCTCCTGCACGCGGTGGAGGATCATGACCAGGTTGCCCGGGCGCGCTTTCCACGTGGCGATAAAGGCCTTCAACTCGGGCGTCAACTTGCCGTTCCCGGCATGCTTTTCTTTGGCTGCGGTGCTCACGAGGGTCTCCCACGTCACGCCCCATGCGCACTAGCGACAGAGGCCGCGACAAAATGAAGAGCGTATCATGCCAGAACGCGGTCGATCTGCCAAGCGCAAAATCACGTCAATTAATGCGCTCAAAATGGTCGACGGGCGAGAATGGGCGTCGAGCACGTTACATCCGTGTCATGTTTTAAGATTTGACGTGACATTATGTTTCGGTATTGTTTATTATTCGCCCATGCAGCCGATCATGTCAAAAGATGTTGTTGAACGGTTATCACGCTACCGTTCCGTCCTGCTGCGCCTCAAGTCGCTGGGCTTTGTCAGGGTGTTTTCGGACAATCTGGCCGATGCGCTGGGCGTTTCCGCTTCGCTCGTCCGCAAGGATCTGGGCCTGCACGGCATCCACGGGGTCAAGCGGGGCGGCTACAACATCGAGACGCTGGTTGAACGGCTGACCGAGGTGCTGGGCGTCAGTGGGATGCTCAAGATCGTGGTCATCGGCTGCGGCCATATCGGCTCGGCGCTGCTGCGCACCTATGGCGGCAAGCGGTACGGCATCAATGCGGTCGCCGGGTTCGACATCAACGCGCAGATCATCAATCCGATGGCGGCCATTCCGATTCTCGATGTTCACGAGCTGGCAACCTATGTGGCGACGCAGGCGATCGATGTCGCCGTGCTGTGCGTGCCCGAGGATGCGGCCGCGACGGTGATGGAGCAGGTGCGGACGTCGCGCATCCGCGGGGTGCTCAACTTCACCGCCGCGCATCTGCGCAGCGACGCGCATTGCCTGGTGCAGCCGCTCGATATCCGCATGGAGATCGAGAAGCTTTTTTGTCTGGTTGAAATGTCCGCTCGACGGGAGCGGGCTGAAACGGCCCCCGAGGGCCGTGAAAGAGGAAATGATGACCGTTGAACGCGTCGCGCAGGTTCTGGATGGAAAAACCCTGTACGCGGGGGAGGGGCCCGGCCGGCCGGTGCGGCATGTGGTCGCTTCCGACTTGATGAGCGATGTTCTGTTGGTGGACGACGACGACATGCTGCTGGTCACCTCGCTGGCCAGCGACCAGGTGCTGCGCACGGCGCAGATCGTCGGGGCCATGGGCGTGGTCGTCGCGAACGGCAAACCGCTCCCTTCGACGATGGTCGACGTGGCCCGCTCGCTGGGTGTCCCGCTGATCACCGCGCCGCACCCCAAGTATGAGTGCTGCGTGCGGCTGCATCTGGCCCTGGCGGCGGCCGTGCCTGAGAGCCGCTGATCCCGCGCCGTGGAGCTCCCGTCATGGATGCCGCCGACAAGCCTGCGAGTGACGCCGCGCCCGTGCGCGCCGACCTCGCCCTCCAGGCCGGCGCCGAGCCCGGCTCCGAGACCTCGCCGCTTGTCCTGCTGGAGATGATCCACCGGCTCAAGGTGCGCGATGTGATGTGCCGCGACCTCCTGACGCTCGAGCGCGGCGCGCCCCTGAAGCGCGCGCAGGAACTGATGCGCGCCAACAACATCAGCGGAATCCCGATTCACGAGTCGGGGCGCCTCTACGGCCTGATCAGCATCGACGACATCATCCGCGCGCTCGAGGGCGGCTACATCCAGGAACCCTGCGGGCGCCACATGACGACCCACCTGATCGTCCTCGAGGACGATATGCCTGTCTCGTTCGCGCTGCGCTACTTCGGGCGCTACAAATATGGACGCTTCCCCGTCCTGAACCGCGGACGCAATCTGGTCGGCATCGTCAGCCAGCGCGATATCAACCGGGTTCTCCTGCGCGAGCTGACCCGCGAGGTCGAACGGCTGGAGAGCGCCCACAAGGGGG
>JAAYZJ010000443.1 GCA_012514915.1 Lentisphaerota bacterium
CCACCCGCATGAAGCCGGCCAGGACAACCGTATCGGCGCCGAACGCGCGTAGCACATCAACCGCCCGCTGCTCGGCCGGCCCGTCCAGTTTGGTTTTGTAGGGCGCCGGATCGATCACCTGGGAGGGAATGCCGTGCCGGGCGGCGCGCGCCAGTATGCCGGCGCCCGCGACATCGCTCAGCACACATACCACGCGTGCATCCAGGGCGCCCGCCTCGATGGCGTCCACGATCGATTGCATATTGCTTCCCGAACCCGACCCCAGCACGCCGATATTCAACATAGCCGCCCCACTTCTGCTATCCGTTCCTGGCAATATGACCAACGCATGCCGCCATCATATCGCGCCCACCGACCGCTGGCAAGTCCAGGCCATCGATCACGAGGGTGTTGTGGGCCATTTTCGGGCGCTTCCGGCTTGAGACGGGCATCATGGTCGGGGCAGGCGTAGTAGAATATCCATTGCCCTTGCTTTTCGGAGGCGCCGCCGGATGCAACCGGCCAAACGGGAGGGCGAGCGTCCTTGCGAGCCGGTTTCGCAAGCGACACGGTCGAGGAACTGGTCAACGATTATCATCCCTGTCGAGCACGAGGACGAGGACCGTTCGCATCGTTTACCGAGGACGAGGCATCTGTTCATATTGACGGGCTTCGGCGGGCAACGCATAATAAAACCCCATGAACACTTTCCTTCAAGCCGGGTTCGCGGAGATCGACCTGACGCCCGACGGCCCCGTCCGGCTGGCCGGGCAGTTCGCCGAACGGGTTTCAGAGTCCGTCGAGAGTCCCGTCACCGCGACGGCGCTGGCCCTCGAGGCCAACGGGGAACAGGCGGTGATCTGTTCGTGCGACCTCGTTTCCGTCTCGACGGAATTGCTGGCGGCCATCCGCGCGCGGCTGGGCGGGGAGCCTGGACTGGATCCGGACCGGGTCGTGGTTTGCGCGACGCACACCCACACGTCGCTTGTCTATCAGGACGCCGGCCTCAGTCGCTCGCTGGCCGTGCTGCAGCGCTACCTGCCGCCGAACAAGCAGTATATCGAGCATGTGCACGACGACGACGTCCTGAGTGCGCCAGCGGCCTTCGACTGGCTGGTCCGCCGCATCGCCGAGGCCATCGCGACGGCCTGGCGTGCCCGTGAACCGTCGCGCGTGGCCAACGGCTTCGGCCGGGCCGCCGTCGGGATGAACCGGCGGGCCGTCTACAGCGACGGCAGCGCCGCCATGTGGGGCGACACGAACACCCCCGCCTTCGAGCACCTGGAGGGCGGCAACGATTCGGGCGTGGAACTCCTGTATGTGTTCAGCGAGGCGGGCGCCCGCTTGCGCGGCGTTGTCGCGAACGTGGCGTGCCCCGCGCAATGCGTCCAGCACCGCACCTTCCTCTCGTCCGACTACTGGGGCGACGTCAAGCGGGAGCTTCGCGCGCAACTGGGCGACGAACTGGCGGTCGTCGGACTGTGCAGCGCCGCCGGCGACCAGTGCCCGGTCGACCTGATCCGCTGGGTCGAGCCGGATCATCCACTGGACGACCCGAACATCGTCCGCATCCATCCCCTGCGCCGCCGTGCCGACCCCTCGATGTTTGATATCGCCGGCAAGCGGAAGGCGGGGCACCGGATCGCGCAGGCCATCCTGGAGGAACTCGGCGATGCGTCGCGCAGCCCGGTGGAGCCGCAGCCCTTCACCCATGA
>JAAYZJ010000444.1 GCA_012514915.1 Lentisphaerota bacterium
CCGCGGCAGCTCGTGCATCTGCTCGCCGAATTCGCCGACGCGCACCCGGAACTGAGCGCGCCGTTTCTTTCCGAACTCGTCGGCCGTCTGCAGCGCCACGGCGCCTCCGTCTCGCTCGTGCTGAACTGGATCGATCAGACGCTGGGCGAAGCGTCCGCCACCGTGGCCCAGCGGCTGCAGAAGGATGGCCATGAACAGGCGGCGGAACACCTCTCGATCACGAACAGCATCGGCAGTCTCCGCTTCCTGGGCGCGATGGACTGGAAAGCGTTCGTCGAGGAGCAAAGCCACGTCGAACAGATTCTGCGGCGCGATCCGGCGGGTGCCTACGCCCAGCAGGATTTCGCCACGCGCGACCACTACCGCCACATCATCGAGCAACTGTCGAAGCACTCGGGGCGCAGCTAGGTGGAGGTGGCCCGGATGGCGCTGGAGCTCGCGGCCGCCGCGCCGGTGCAACCGGCCGGCAACCGCTCGCGCCACGTCGGCTCGTATCTGGTCGGTGGCGACCGCTTCCTCTTCCGCAGGCGAGTCGGCTGTCCCTGGTCGCCGCGGTACGCCCTGGGCCTGCTGCTCCGGCGGTACCGTCTCTTCTTCTATCTCACCGCAGTCTGCGCCAGCACGCTGCTGATAGCCCTCTGGCCTCCCTGGTTCTGCGGCCTCTCACCCGCCGACTGGCGCTACTGGGTGCTGACGGCGGCGGCGTTCATCCCGGCCTCGACGCTGGCCTTGTCGCTGGTCAACTTTGCCGTGACAGCGCGCGTCGCGCCGCATCCGCTACCGCGGCTCGATTTCTCCGACGGCATCCCGTCCACGCACCGCACCATGGTTGTCGTGCCGACGCTGCTGACGGGCGCGCACACGCTCGACGCGCTGCTCGAACGCCTCGAGATCCATTATCTCGGCAACCGCGACCCGAACCTGCAGTTCGCCCTCCTGACCGACTTTCCCGACGCCGCGTCCGAAACCCTGCCGGGCGACGCGGCCGTGCTGCAACGGGCGCGCGAGGGAATCGAGCGCCTGAATGCACGGCACGCCCGCAAAAACAAGGCACCGCCCTTCCACCTGTTCCACCGTCCCCGGGTCTGGAATCCGCATGAGCAGATCTGGATGGGCTACGAGCGCAAGCGCGGCAAGCTGGCCGCCTTCAACGCGCTGATCCGCGGCGACGACCGCGGCGCCTTCGTCTTGATCGTCGGCGACCGGGCGATCCTCCCGTCGATCCGCTACGTGATCACCCTCGACTCCGACACCGAACTGCCCCGCGGCGCGGCGCACAGCCTGGTCGGCGCGCTGGCCCATCCGCTCAACCGGCCACGCTACGATCCCGACACGGGACGGGTCGTCGAAGGGTATGCCATTCTGCAGCCGCGCGTTTCGATCCGGCTGGCCTCGGCCAACCGCAGTCTCTACGCGCGGCTCTCCTGCGGCGAGACGGGACTGGATCCCTATTCGCGCGAGGTTTCGGATGTCTACCAGGATCTGTTCAGCGAGGGGTCGTTCGTCGGGAAGGGGATCTACGACGTCGACGCCTTCCGCCAGGCGCTGGACGACCGCTTCCCCGACAACCTGATCCTGAGCCACGACCTGATCGAGAGCTGCTACGCCCGCTCGGGCCTGCTGGGCTGCGTGGAGGTCTACGAGGATTCACCGTCCTCGTACCTGGGCGAGGTCAGCCGGCAACACCGCTGGATGCGCGGCGACTGGCAGATCATCCGCTGGCTGGCCCGCCGCCCGCCGGCCGGCGTCGGCGACAACGCGAGACGGCAGCCGGTTTCCCGGCTGTCGCAATGGAAGATTCTCGACAACCTGCGGCGTGGCCTGTTCGCCCCTGCCATGGTGACGCTGCTGCTCGCCGGATGGTCGCTCGGGCCGGTGCATCCTCTGTGCTGGACGGTGTTTGCGCTGGCGGTCATGGGGCTGGCGGGCGTGGTCCGCTCGGTGACCCTGCTGCTGCGCAAACCCCGCGAGCGCGGGCTGCGGCTTCACCTGCGCAACTGGGCCGCGGCGGTTCTGCGCCACTTCATCCAGCCGCTCTTCGCGGTCAGCGTGCTGCCCTACGAAGCCTGGATCTCCCTCTGCGCCTTCGGGCGCTCGGCGCTGCGCATGCCCTTCACCCGCCGCGGCCTGCTCTGCTGGCACCTGCCGCAATACCGCCGGCTCAACGCGCGCCACTCGGCCGGCGGCTTCTACGCGGAGATGTGGACGGCGCCAGCCGCCGCCCTGCTGGCCGTCGCGCTGGCGGGGACCGCCCGCCCCGCCGC
>JAAYZJ010000445.1 GCA_012514915.1 Lentisphaerota bacterium
CGCCTCCGCCACGATGCGGGGCAGCTCGTCCACGTCTTTCACCAGGAAGTTGTGCTTGGTGACCGCCCGGGTTATGCCGGTGATGTCCGCCTCCTGGAAGGCGTCGTTGCCGATCATGTGCGTCGGCACCTGTCCGCAGATGCAGACGAGCGGAATGCCGTCCATATGGGCGGTGGCGAGCCCCGTGACCGTGTTCGTGGCGCCGGGGCCGGAGGTCACCAGGCAGCAGCCAACCTTGCCGGTGGCGCGGGCGTAGCCGTCGGCCATGTGGACGGCGCCCTGCTCGTGGCGCGGCAGCACGAAATGGATCGGGGAGGCCGTCAGGACGTTGAAGACGTCGATGATCATCCCGCCGGGGTAGCCGAAGATGACCTCGACGCCGGCGCGCTCCAGTCCCGCGACGAGGCACTGGGCGCCCGTTCGCTCGCGCGCGGCTTCGGTTTTCGTCTGCTTCCTCTTTGCCTGTGGCTTGCCCTTGTTCATGCGTCCTTCCCCGAAAGCAAAAAACCCACGCCGTAATCGATTTACGGTGTGGGCGGCCTTCGAATGCTGTTTTCCGACAATGATTCCGTGCGGATGTCCATTCGCTAGTCGCCCGGCGCGAGTACAACGACTCCGCCCAGCCGACCGGTAACTCGGACGGCGGCGCCTGCCAGCAGCATGGAAAAACAACGGTTCATGTGCGTTGAGTGTAGTAAACACGCCTCCCCCTGTCAACGGGGCCGCTGAAGTTTTTGTATGTGAAGTTTTTTCGGGGAGATTGTCAAAGCCGGGCATTTGGGCTAAAGTCACAGGCGCCGCACCGTTCCCGGGTGGATGGCGCCGGCGCATGAAGGAGCATGGAATCCGATGAGCATACGCACCTACTTCGATCGCGCCGTGGCGCGCGACCCCGCGCACCCCGCCGTGCAGGTCCGTGTCGGCGACCAGGTTGTCAGCCGCAGCTATGGCGCGATGGCCGAGCGGGTCGCGGCCACCGCCGAGCTGGCGGGGCGGCTCGACCTCGTGCCGGGGCGGGATCCGGTCGCCCTGATCCTGGAGAACAGCCCGGAATGGATGGAGATCTACCTGGCCCATGCCGGCTGCGGCTTCATCGTCGTCCCGGTCGACCCGAAACTGCGCCCGGCCGAGGTCGCCTACATGCTCCGGGACGCCGGCGCCGTCGCCGTCTACACCGACCGGCGCCATCTGGCGCTCCTCGAAGAGATCAGCGCCGAACTCACCTCGCTGCGGCACATCGTCCTGGTGGACACCAAGCCCGAGCAGGCGGCGGCGTGCTCCTGCCGGGACCGCGCCTGCATCGCCTTCGAGTCCCGGGTTGCCGAGCTGATCCCCGCGGCCCGGGGACCGGACAGCTTCTACCGCCGGCATGTCGCCCGCGACGACATGATCGCCTCGATCATCTACACCTCGGGGACCACGGGGCTGCCAAAAGGCGCCCTGCTGACCCACGCCAACTTCTGCGCCGACGCCGAAGGCGCCCTGCAGTTGATCCGGATCATCGGCACGGCCGACCGGTTCATGATCGTCCTGCCGCTCTTCCATTCCTTCTCCTTCACGGCCAACTTCGTCGTGCCGCTCTGCGTGGGCGCCACCATGCAGTTCGTGTCGAACCTGCGCAACGTCGGCGAGGACCTCAAGCTTTTCCGCCCGACCATCCTCATGGCGGTGCCGCTGCTGGTCGAGAAGATGTACGCCAAGATCGAGACCGGCATCCGGCACAACCTCGCCGCCCGCCTGCTGATCGGGCTGGGGCTCCGGTCCGTCATCGGCCGTGGCGTCCGGCGCAATCTGGGCGGCTGCCTGCGCCTGCTCGTCGTCGGCGGCGCCCCCTGCTCGAAGAAGATCCTGGTCGGGATGGGCAAGTTCGGCCTGCCGATCATCGAGGGTTACGGCCTGACCGAGGCCGCACCCGTCGTGACCGTCACCACGCTCGAAAACATCCGCCCCGGCACGATCGGCGTGCCGCTGCCAAACATCGAGATCCGCATCGCCGACGCCGACGAACAGGGCGTCGGCGAGTTGCAGGTGCGGGGGCCGACCGTCACGCAGGGCTACTACAACAAGCCGGAGGCCACCGCCGAGGCGTTCGACGGCGATTGGCTCCGCACGGGCGACCTGGCGTCGCAGGACAAGGACGGCCACCTGTCGATCCGCGGGCGCAAGAAGGCGCTGATCGTCAACCGGGAGGGAAAGAACATCTACCCCGAGGAGGTTGAGGTCTGCATCAGCCGCGACCCGCGGATCCTCGACGTCGTCGTGATCGGCTACAGCGAGAAGGACGAGGTCGGCGAGAAGGTCGGCGCGATTGTCGTGCCGAACCTCGAGCATTTCAAGGCGGTGGACGCCGACAATCCCGACTGGCCGGAGATCGAGAAGCGCACCCGCGCGATCGTCTGCAAGCAGTGCCAGAAGCTGGCCGACTACAAGCATCCGCGCAAGATCGAAGTCCGGCGCGAGCCCCTCGA
>JAAYZJ010000446.1 GCA_012514915.1 Lentisphaerota bacterium
GGCAGCGTGGGGGCGTTCGTGTTGCCGTACACCAGGCCGCCGCCGGCGTCGCCATAGGTGCCCGGTCCGCCGCCGCGGCCGCCATGCCCCGCGCCGCGCCGCCGCTCGTACAGGTCGCCCTTACCCGAAACGACCGCCATCGACGCGCAGATCGCCCGTGACCGAAACGACAAAACCCGTCGCGCCGAAACGGAAGGCGCAATTGCCGATGTCGAGGGTGGCGGCCGACCAGCCGGGGAGATCGCCTACAAACAGCGTCACATCCCGGAACCGGTTGTCGTCCAGACTGTTGGCCAGGGCGGCCGCGTCGGCCAGGTACAGCGTCCCCTGGTCCGGCTCGAAGGGGTGCGGGTTGCTGCGGCCGCTACCCGGCGAGCAGGAGAAACGGATGCCCGGCCAGGGCGTGGCTGTTTCGTAGAAGAGGGCGATGCGCCCACCACCTGCGCCGCCGCAGGTGGAGCTGCCATTGCCGCCGTTGGCGCTGATCAGTCCGGTTGGCGCGCCGGTCAGCGTCCGGCAGACGATGTGGACGCCGCCTCCAGCACCGCCGCCTCCGTAGGCCTCTCCGTTCTGGGCCCCGTTGACGTTCACGGTTCCCGCTAGCTCGACAATGTCGGCCTCGATCACGATCAACGCACCGCCCCAGCCGCCTGCGCCTGCCAGGCATCCCCCGCCGCCCACCGAGGGTTCCGTAGGGGTGCCCACAGGACGCCCTCCGCCGGCTTGGGACGAATATTCCCCCCGGCTGCCCATGCCGCCGTGTCCGCCCGACGCCCGCCGCTGGCCGTCGGTGCCCGACTGCAGGCCGCCCCCTGCCGTCGTCAGGCCGAGCCCATAGCCGCTCAGCGTGCCGTCCTTGGCAATCCGCACCCGTTCCGCCCGGATCAACGGCGTGGCCCCGTTGGTCTCGTGCGACTCGATTTCGAGGGTTGATTCCGTGGTGATCGTGACGTCCTGCGTGACGGCCAGATAGCCGCCGTAGGCATGTGGCAAGTTGGTGGGGTCGGCATGGATGCGCAGGATGCCGCCATTGGTCACCAGCAGCGAGCCGGCGCAGAAGAGGTTGGGCACGTCGAGCCGTGCCGACCGATCGATCACAACGTCCCCGGTCGCCTCGACCGCGAAGCCGGCCGTGCCGATACGGAACTGATTGCTGTTGACGTTGAGCGAGGCGACCGGCCACGTCGCGCCACTGCCGAAATGCACAACCACGTCGGTCAGCCGCCCCGGCGTCAGGCCCGAAGTGAGAATGGCGGTGTCCGACAGCCAGAGTGTGCCCGGTTGTCCGGTGAAACGCTTGACGGTGGTGGCATATCCCGACGACCCGGGCGCGGTGTCGAAGCGCAGACCCGGCCAGGCACCGCCGCACGAGGCGTAGTGCACGGCGATCCGGCCGCCGCCCCCGGCACCACCGCTCGAGCCGCCGGAACCACCACGCGCGGTGACTCGCCCGCCACCCTCCAACGTGTCGCATTCGATCAGCACGGAGCCGCCCGAACCGCCCCCGCCAAATTGACTTGATCGATAGGCCTGTCCGTCGGCGGACACGGTGCCGTTGATCAACACGGTGCCGGTCGCCTCGATGTGGATGACCCCCCCGCCGGCCCCGCCCTGATCCGGGTGGCAGCCGCCGCTGCCTGGCTCCAGCGGTCGATGCACGCTGCCATAGGTGTACCCTGTCCGATCACTCGAGTCGCCCACGCCGTTCATTTCCTTCTTGGTTTTGCAGCGGCGCGGCATCGGCGGCCGCGTCGATTTCCACGATCACGCCGTGGCGGGAGGCGCCGGCATGTGGCGGGCGCACGCGGATTTCGAGCATCCAGTGGTTGCGCGGCGAGGGCCAGTCGACGACATCCACCGGGCGCCGCTCGGGCAGCGCGCGGATGCGCATGGCGGGGAGGACCCCGCCCGGGAGCGACAGCGTCCGGAACGGGGTGACGGCGGCCTGCCAGGGGGCGCCGCTCTCCAGTCCCTCGCCCTTGCGTTCGATGCGCTCCGTCAGGTCGAGGACGGGGAGCGCCAGGATTTCCATGGCATGGACGTCCACCCCGATTCGTGCCAGGGGAACCCAGTTGGCCGCCTCGCCCCGGGCCGCCAGCACGTCGTTCGCTGTGTCCGGGCGGGCGCCCTGCCCGGACGCGGCGGGAGTAGCCTGGCCGGGGGCGGCTGTGGCCACATCGTCCGCCGCCGCCGCGTCCGTCTCCGTCGGATCCTGCAGCAGCACTTCGCGCCACCGTTCGCGCAAGCGATCCGGATCGACGATCCGTTCCCCCTGAGCGGCCAGCAGTGGCTGCAACCGATCGGCGAACCGGCCTTCGAGGCGCTTGATGGACGCCTCGCGCGTCGCGTCTTCCGACTGCAGGGCGCGTGTGCAAAGCTCCACCATCCGCGTCAACGCGGGGCGGATGCGCTCGGGGAAACGGAAGGTGTCCTCCGCGGCCAGCGCCGCCAGTGCCGCCTCGAAGAGTTTGACGCCCTGGGTCGCATCGACTTGGCGCGACGTGTTGCCGGTAATGGTTGCCTGCCGCAACTGGAGCCGCTGCGATTCCAGTTGCTTCGTCAGCAGCGCCTGCAATTCCTCGCGCCGCCGCGCCTGGATCGCGCCGAGCTGCTCCTGGTACTCCTGCCGCAGCACCTGAACGTCCGGACGGGAGAGGATGCCCGACTGGGCAACGAGCCCCGGCGGCGCGGGGAAGAGGAGCGAAACCAGCAGGACAAAATGGCGGGCACGGGGCAAGGTGGTCCTTCCTGTCGGAATCCGTCTCGAGTTGGGCGCGCGGGTCAGGCGTCGTCCGGCAACTCGATGCGGATGGTGCGGCCGAGTTTGGCCTCGCTGGGCGACGAGGGGCTCGCAGGGACGGCCGGCACGGCATTCAAGGCGGGAGCGGCCGGCACGGCGGCGGGAGCGGCCGGCTTGGGCTCGATCATCGTCCGGGCCCAGATCGTGCCGGGCTCGGAAACGTAAGGCACCTCGATCTTGCCGCTGCAGGCGGGGCATTCCGACTCGGCCCCGGCCATGTCGAAAGGCGCCTCGATTTCCTGGCCGCATGCGCCGCAGCGGAAAGACACCAGTCCCTCGGGATTGAACGGCTGACCATCGGTCGATGCCTGTGGCGGCGGAGTACTGGAGTGAGGCGCATTGGCAGCCTCCGGTGCCTCGTCGACAAACTGCACCATGCCCGGCATCATCGGCGCCACGGCGTGCTTGGCCTTCGTCAGGGGACGGGTGCGCAGGGCATCATGCTCCGCGATCAGGATGCGCTGGCCCGTGCGGGGAATGCGCGCGTGCCGCTCCTTGCGGCGCACCACGTCGAGCTTGCAGATGCCCGGGATCGTGAACCCATTGCGGGCTTCGCGATAGGCGATCTGCGCCAGTTGATTCACCACGAGCTCGGCCTTGGTCTTGGGAATATCGGCGGTGCGCGCGAGCTCGGCAATCAGGTCGGTCTTCAAGTAGGTTGTGCTCATCTGCAACAGGCTCCTTACGGATTCGATGTTCAAAGATGGCCAGCAAACGTATTATGCCTTTAGATGGCCGCCCGTGCAATCAAAACCTGCTTCCGCTTTTCTGCTTTTCTGATTGTCGAGCTTCACGCTCGGCCTGCTCGCCGGACCGATGATGGCCGGTCTCTTGATGATGGTCCAGCGTCTGGTGCGCAACGATCCCGTCAAGCCGCGGTAGGAGGGCTTATCTGCCGGTGTCGCGCAGAATCGCCTCCGCGCGCCCGGCGACCGGCAGGCCGGGGAAGCGCTTGACGGCTTCCTCGGCGAGGGCGCGCGCCTCGGGCGCGCGCTTGAGACGCA
>JAAYZJ010000447.1 GCA_012514915.1 Lentisphaerota bacterium
CATCCTCGGCGGTGATGTCGTCGAGCACGACCACGTCATCGTCCAAACGGTGCGCCGCGCCGAGCTCGTCGACCGGCAGAACCTCAATGGCGGCGGGATCATCCGCCTCGATGCTCCTCGGGGCCAGCACATCCTCGATTTCGGCGAGCATCTCGGGCGGCGCGGCCTCGGACACAGGCGGCTCCTCGTCGCGACGGAGGGCCCCGTCCCGGGAACCTTTCGCGGGGGCTCCGCCCACCGATGCGGGGGCGGGGTGCCGCGCAGGCTTTCCTGCGGACTTGCCGGCAGTGGAAGGCGGTGTCGGCCGGGCCGTTTTCGCGGGCTTGGCGGCAGTGGCAGGCGGTGTCGGCCGGGCCGTTTTCGCGGACTTGCCGACGGCGGCGGGCGGTGTCGGCCGGGCCGTTTTCGCGGACTTGCCGACGGCGGAGGGCGGTGTCGGCCGGGCCGTTTTCGCGGGGCCAACCTTCTCCCGCTTTTCCGGCGACCCGCCGGTCGGGCGCGGGGTCGCGCCGGATCCCGGTGTACGGGTGGCGGGGGTGGATGCGTGTTGAGTCTGGCGGGTCTTCTTTGTTGCCATAAAGTCTACCGTGTCGCAAGGTTGCAGGCGCGGACGGCGGCCGTGCGGAAGGGCGTTCGGGAAGCCCCCGCGTCAGTAGGTGCCGTTCCCCAGCTTACGAATCTGCGTGGCGAAGTCGTCGTCGCGACCATTGCCTCTATCCGAGAGTGATTCGATGTGACCATCCACGAAAACAATATGCCCATGCACGCTGCCCGCCTTGAGGTGGTGCCGCCCGAAAGGCTCATCGTAGGCCGGTTCCCACACCGAATCGTAGGCGAGCACCGGGCGCGAGGCGACCTTGCCGCCTCCCGCCTCCCCCCTGGCGCGGGTGGCGGGGGCCGTCTGTTTGTCCAACTCGACCAGGTAGCCCATGCGGCTCGGCTCGACATTCTTCAGATCGCGCAGCGGGCTGATCGGGTCGCCCAGCTCGCGGCGCCGAGACCCGAACCAGGCGTTCATCGCGTAGGTGCGGTAGGCATACTTCTCGCCGAACTGCTTGCAGGCATAGGATGAGACGTCGCGCGAGGCATAGCGGAAGATGCTCCCCTTGCGGATGGAGCGGATCGCGTCGTTCCCCTGCCAGCCGGAATGGATGTAGCTGTCGGCATGCGAGGTCGTGGGATCGTCGGCCCAGGGATTGTAGGGGATCTCCTCGCCCTCCGTCTCGTCATCCTCGTGCAGCCAGGCGACCCAGCCGCGGCGCTCGGAGTACCGCTGTGTTCGCGGGTTGAAGAATTCGTACGATCCGGCATACGGATAATGCTCGTTGTCTGCCAGGAAATTCATGCATGCCTGGTGGAGGTTCCTCATGTGCGCCTGGCAGAGGGCGGCGTGCGCCTGGCGCCGGGCGGCCTTGAGCCCCGTGACCAGCGCCACCGCTAGCAGCGAAATGATCACGATGACCACCAGCATTTCAACAAGCGTGAAGGCGGAGCGCGATGAAGCGGAGTGTTTCATGTGAACAGCCCTCAAACGGATGGAAAAAGACATAATCCTTGCCTGTACAACGTGTCAAGGTTTGCAATGTTCTCACATATCCCCGACGACTTCAAGCGAAACCTTTGCGGCCTTTGCGACAGGAATTTTTAGGTGCGACGCGGAGCAGAAAGATCAACCGCCAACCAAGCCTCATAGCCGCTCCGTCTCCATTCGCCAAATCCTCGTCTCGCCGAACCGCATCCGCGCCGCCCAGCGAGTCGCGCCGACCGCCACCGTCTTGCCGGTCATCGCGTCCCGCACCGTGGCCCGGCGCGGCAGCTGGATCGTGCGCGTCCCGTCGTTCGAGGCGCACAGGGTCAGCAGCCAGTTGTTGGCGGCGACGAAGTCGTCCATCTCTGAGTAGATGTGCACTCCCGCCTCGCGGGCGATATTCCGGATCACCGCCGGCGGAAGCACGGGCACGGAGCAATAGACGCTGATCCAGTCGGGCATCGTCTTGACCGCAAACGCCGGCCGGCTGTTGTGCACGTCCCCGCCCCATCCCAGCACGGTGACGGACGGGTCGTCGACGTAGAACAGCGGGTAGAGACCCTCCCAGGTGTGGAGGCTCGTGCCCGG
>JAAYZJ010000448.1 GCA_012514915.1 Lentisphaerota bacterium
ACCGGGCGCCGGACAGCCCGACATCACGCACTGGCCCGAGGTCTACCGCAAGATCGCCCGCGCGGGCAAACGGATCCAGATCAGCAGCGGCCAGTCGGACCGCGGCCTCGAGGCGTTGGATGTGCTGGCGGACCAGCTCGGCTCGGCGAAGAACATCATCATGATCGCCGGTGCCTCGGCCAAGGACGAGCCGAAAGTGCTCAAGTTTCTGGATCGGTTCGGGGTGCCGCGCTGAGAATGCCCGCCCGCCGGCCGGCTCACGGGCTGAGCCTGCACAGCCGAATCTCCTGCACCAGGGCGTCGAATGCGTCGTCATCCGCGCGCAAAAAGTGCGCGATCGAACGGCTGATCGATGCGCTTTCCTTCGCCCATTTGCGCGACGCCAAGCGCATCGGAAGTCGTTATGTTGACTGCGCGCGCCCGCGCGCGCTTTCTGACCGCCGCCTGCGGCGGTCAAAACCAGTTCGCTGAATTTCCCGCTGTGGCGCAGGGGCGCGGAGGCGTGGCGGGTAGGCGCCCCTGCGTAGCCAAAATCCAGAAAATCCGGACCTCTGTGCCCGCGATGCGGACAAACTTGAGCGTTCAGCGTTGAGCGTTGAGCGTTCTTTCCCCTTCTCGGACAAGCAGGAATGCCTGTCCTACCTTCGTGGTGAGCTCCATCACTGCGGCTAGGCGGGGACGCCGTCGCCCCACCTTTGCTCGGCCTCGCCGGGCACCCTCTTAAACCCCATCTTCAACGGCACACCTAAACGACCAGCTTAAACGTCTCCCAGCGCGCCTTTTTTTTGACTGCGCGTGCCTGCACGCACTGCCCCGCCGCCTGCGGCGGTCAAAACCAGTTCGGGTACGGGGCCAAACGGCAGCACGAAAGGATGTCACCCGAGGCGCGGAGCTGGCTCCGCGATGGAAAGCGCACGGAGCCGCGCGCAGTCAACAATGGATGTCGGCCAACTGGTGGTTCATGCGCATGATACACCCACTGGCGCATATGATGATTTATGGGACGTCGTTTGCCCGCCTCTCGATGCGCAATCATCGCCCCCCCCGGTCGCCAACGATTCCCCGCGCACCCGCATTTGAGGCACCCGCATTTGAGGTGGCAATCGCCGGGTGAACGACGGATAATACTGGAATTTACGTTCTCACCGGAAAGGATCGAGATGCGAACCTATTTTGATGTTCACGTCCAGTTGGGACGCACGTTCATCCCCGTGCCGGGCGCGGCGGCCACCGCACGTGATTTGATCCAGGAGATGGACCGGGCGGGCATCGCCCGCGCCGTCGTCTGGCATCCCGCCCAGACGGGGATCTACCCGGGGGCCGGCAACGAGCTGATCAGCCGCATGATCGCCGGCGAGCCCCGCCTCGAGGCCGCCTGGACGCTGATGGCGCCCGCCACGCGGGAAGTCGTCACCCCGGCGTTCTTCGACGAGATGAAGGCGGCCGGCGTGCGCGTGCTGCGCGCCTTCCCCTCCGACCACCGCTACCGCTTCCGCCGGTCGGCCATGGGACGCTTTCTCGACGAGGTCGCCGAGCGGCGCATCCCCGTCCTGATGTCGCCCGAGCTGGGGCTGCCGTTCGAGGCGATCGACGACATCCTCACGGAGTATCCGACGCTCACGGCCGTCGTCTGCGACGTCGGCATCTGGGGCGCCGACAGGAAAGTCTGGCCCCTGCTCGAAAACTACCCGCGGCTGTACGTCGAGACCAGCCTCGTCTCGCTCGAGGCGGG
>JAAYZJ010000449.1 GCA_012514915.1 Lentisphaerota bacterium
GCCCCGGCATAGACCCCGCCGAGCGCCACGAACCCGTGCTCCCGTTTCATCTGCTCGGCAACCCGGAAGTCGGTCTGGAAGCTCTTGGCGATCTCCTGCGTGATCGTGTTGCCGGCCACGGGGATGCTGCGGCTGAAAATGCGCCCCTCCTCGATGAACACGAGGTTGGTCGACCGGGCGCCGATATCCAGCACCATCGTGCAGCCGTCCTGCCCGGGATAGTTGTAGGCGGCGCAGTTGTAGAGGGCGAGCGACGCCACATCGACGATTTCCGGCTCCAGCCCGGCGGCCTGCACGCAGTCGGTCAGCGCGACGACGTTCTCCGTCTTGACCGCCACGATCATCACGTTCTGGTCGCCAGCGTCGGCGTTGCCGACGAGCTGATAGTCCCAGACAACCTCGCCGATGGGGAAGGGAACGTTCTGCTCCGCCTCGTACTGGATCATCGAGAGGATCTTGTCCCGTGCCACGGGGGGCAGCTTGACAAACCGGGGGAAAACCGCCTGCCCGGAGAGCGTCATCAGCAGGGGGGCGGGACGGATGCCGCGCTCGCGCATGAGGTCGCGCAGCGCCGCGACGATATAGGCCGAAGGATCGGTCTCGCTTTCAGGCTCGATCCCCAAATCGGCCAGACCGTACTGGAGCAGCTCGGGCGCCTGCCCGTTTTTCACCTTGAACTCGGCCAGCGCCAGCCGACTGGCACCGATGTTCAAGGCCAGGATGCGGTCGGATGTCAGCACTATCTCACCACCTCGTAGTCGTCGATGAACGCGAGCGCGAAGGGCGTCTTGGACCGGTCGACCAGATAGCCGGAACGCCTGTTGATGTTGGGTTTGTCGGCAATCAGTTTCCACCAGTCATCGGGGGCGCCCACGCTCTTGACGGCCACGCGCTCGCCGCGGAGGAAGACCTCGACCCCGAAGGCGTTCGGCTCCCCATAGCGGGCCACGGCGGCCGGGGGCAGCACGACGCAGGCGTTGTGATCCCCGCGGGCAATGTCGATGTAGGTCACCGAGGTTTCGAAGTAGTTGAATTGCCGCTGCGCATCCTGCGTCATGACGTGGAACGTGAAGCTCACCTCGTCGATCCAATCGGGGGCCGTCTCGTAGGCGACGTCGAGAACCGCCCATTCACGCCGCCGCAACCCGCTGCCGGTGCGTTTGGCGTTGTTCTGGTACTCCGGCGTCCTGACGAGTGCGGAACGCCCCATCCGGGGCACATCGCGGATGCGGATTTCCGCGCGCGCGGAACCCGCGGCAGGCTGCTGGGCGAAGGCGCCCGCCGCTCCCAGGACGAGCGACAGCAGCACGGCGACCATGCTTGTTTCACGACGAAACCGTTGAACCTTCACGTGTTTCATGACGACTTTCCAGACAACCCTTGACACCCGTGTGACGGCTTACCCGGCCTCCCGGCGAGGAGGCTATGCCGAGTTGTTGAATTACTGTAGCGAAGATCGCGGCAAATGGCAAAGCAAAAGGTTGGGGGTGGCAAAAGGTTGGCGGGTGGTAATGGGTCAGTGAGCGTGGGGTGCGAACGGTGAGCATGAATGAGTGGGCAAACGGGTGCACACAAGGTGCGACAGGCATTCCTGCCTGTCGGCGTGGGCGGACAGGCAGGAATGCCTGTCCCACCTTCGAGTTCCACCCGCTTCACGATGCGCTATCTTCGCACCCTCGTCAGTGACCCATTACGGCGGTTGGCGGGGGTTTGAAGTTGACCACGGCGGGTCGGCTTTGAGAGACTGCCCCAGTCATGAGCGACGATCAGACGATTCTCTTCCTCGGAGACGGCATGGCGGACGAGCCTGTCGCCGAGCTGGGGGGGCGCACCCCCCTGCAGGCGGCCGCCACGCCGGCCATGGACCGCATCGCGCGCGAGGGCCGCAACGGAACCCTGCTGACCCTGCCCGACGCCTATCCGACCTCCAGCGACGTGGCCAACATGTCGGTGCTCGGGTGCGACCTGGCGACGGAGCTTTGCGGGCGCGGCCCGCTCGAGGCCGCCAGCCAGGGCCTGGCGCTCGGGTGCGACGAGGTCTGCTTCCGGGTGAACCTCGTCCGGGTGGACGGCGACGGGATCCTGCGCGACTATGCGGGTGGCCATCCCTCGCAGGACGAGGCCGAGGAGGCGATCCGCCTGCTGAACGCGGCGCTCGGTGGCCCCGGCATCCGGTTCCATGCCGGCGTCAGCTACCGCAACCTCCTCGTGCTCTCCGGCGCCGCCTTCAGCGACGCGGTGGCCTGCGACAAGCCCGACGACCATGCCGGGCACCCGCTGGCCGGGCACCCGCCGCACGCCACGCGCCCCGAGGGCGAAGCCACCGCCGCGCTCCTCCGCAGCCTGATGGATCGGGCGCGCCGCGTGCTGGCCGCGCACACGGCCAATGCCATCTGGCCCTGGAGCGGCGGCCGCGCCGGCACGATCCACGCGATCACCGCGCGCTACGGCATCCGCGCGGCGGTGATCTCGGCGGTGGACGTTATCAACGGCCTGGGACGCTGCATGGGGATGGACGTCATCCGCGTCCCCGGCGCGACCGGCTATATCGATACGGACTACGAGGCCAAGGCGGACGCCGCCATCGCCGCGATCCGCGACCACGACTTCGTCTATGTGCATGTCGAGGCGATGGACGAGGTGTCGCACGCCCGGGACACGGCGCTGAAAGTGAAGACGATTGAGGATTTCGACCGGCGTCTGATCGGCCGCGTCATGGCGGCCGTGCCGCCCGGCACGACCTTCGTCGTCCTGCCCGACCACCCCGTGCCGGTGGCGACGGGACGACACACCCGGACACCCGTCCCCGTCGCGGTCTGGCGCCCGGGTATCGCCCCCGACGCCGTGCAGACCTACGATGAGATCGCCTGTCTCAAGGGTGCGCTCGGAGCGATGCGGGGCCCGGCGCTGATGGATCTGCTGTTCAGGACAGGCAGGAATGCCTGTCCTACCTTGAGGCGCGGAACCCCTGCAGCCAGCCGGCGATGAAGGCCGCCTGACGGCTCCGGATGTGCGGGTGGAAATGGACGTGGTCGCAGAAGACGTCCGCGCCCTGGTTCACCGTGAACGTGAACAGGTCGATCACCGGCACCCGGTGCGCCGCCATGATGGCGTCGGCCGCGCGGTTGTAGGCCTCGCAGTCGGCGGCGAAGCGGTGGAACGACGAGCAGCGGACGTTGTGAATCCGCTCGTCGCAGGGGGTCGTGCGGATCCAGACCAGCCGGCGTTTCATGGTCTGCGTGACGAGCGCGACAATCGCCTCGAGATTCTCGCGGTAGGCCTCGAGCGGCACCTGGCGGGCGTCTGTCGCCGGATCGGTCTTGATGTCGTGAAGGCCGCAGTTGATGAGGAGCGTGTCGGCCGTGATGGCGGAACCCTCGCGCAGGCCGTGGCGCAGATAGGCGAGAACCATCGAGGAGTCGCCGCCGTTGGCGCCCAGGGCCTGGTCCAGGTTTTTCTCCGCCG
This sequence comes from Lentisphaerota bacterium, assembly GCA_012514915.1. Lineage (GTDB taxonomy): Bacteria > Verrucomicrobiota > Kiritimatiellia > RFP12 > JAAYLN01 > JAAYLN01. The sequence goes on from JAAYZJ010000449.1 coordinate 3,466, forward strand.
CCTCCACGCCCGTTTTGCGGGCGTAGCCGATGCCGCTTCCCCGCAGGGCGGCCTCGAGTTCCGGGCCGTAGTGGATCGAGATGCTGTCGCCGATGACAAAGATGTTCATGGCCCATAGCATGCCAGCTCGCCCGCCATGTGTCCAGTCCCGGGCCTATTCGCTTACGCTTAACGCTTGGGAACCATCGGACGACGACGACGGGGCACGATTGGCTTCGCGCCCCTCGTCAGCCGTTGTCGTGCTCCGTCGTCGTGCTCCGATATTCGTGCGATAGGCTGCGCATCGCGTGCAGTCGAAAGAGAAGCACCCCTCTGCGGCTCGGCAGGGACGCCTTCGCCCCACCGGTGCATCCGCGCGATCCACGCCATCCGTAGCTATCCCTGCGATCCCCCCCAACTGGAGGGCGAGCGTCCCCGCGAGCCACCCCCAACTGGAGGGCGAGCGTCCCCGCGAGCCGAGCAAAAAAAATAGTTTTCCGCAGGTGTGGAAAAATCGCGTCCTCCCCGCTTCGGCATGGTGGCGGGGGCGAGTTCCCGGAGGATGCGTCCCGGCCAGGCATAAGGAGACAACCATGCACATGAAGATGATGCTCGTGCCCATCCAGGCGCCGAACCGGATCACACGGCGCGACCGCTACTTGATCGAACTGCGCCGCATGGGGCTCGACCCCGGCGGAATCGGCTGGTCCGACGGTCTGGATCGCGACGCCCTGCAAGAACTGGAGATGATCGTCGCCTGGGTGCGGCGCTGGCGGGCGACCGGCGGGGATCGCCTCCGCATGGCGCGGCAGGGCTTCTTTCAGCCGCCCGTCGCGCCGGCCGCCGATCCTGAAAACGACTGGCGCCGGTTCGTCCGCTGGCTGCGCGGAAGCAAAGGATGTGCATGAATCGCATGCGAGCTTTGGCGAAAGGGCTGAACCGCCAAGACGCCAAGGACGCCAAGGGGAAGTTCTAAAGTGCGGGAGTTCTAAAGTGCGGAGGGGGGGCTGGCGCGCGAGCTTTGGCGGATACACTCCACCGGCTTACTCGAGGGCGGGGCTGGGGGGTCGGAGGGGATTGAGACACGCCGCTGCTGGCGGTACAGGTGGGGCGAAGGCGTCCCCGGTGAGGCGCACGATGGGTAATGAAAACACGCAATGGAGCCCGCCGTCCCCGGCGGGGGTTGAACGTTGACCGTTGACCGTTGGGCGTTCTTTTCGTGAACAGAGGAGAACGCTCAACGCTGAACGCTTAACGCTGAACGCCGAAGTTTGTCGCCGAACAGAA
>JAAYZJ010000045.1 GCA_012514915.1 Lentisphaerota bacterium
CGACCGGAGGGCTTATGCGGCGCCGACGTGACCGACGACCCGGCACGCCGCGGCGCCCGACCGGGTTCAAGCCGCCGACTCGGCGGCCTTGCCCCCCCTCCGGCCAGAGCAGATGAAATGTCCCTGACTTGATGGCGTGGTACGCGCGATTTCACTTGCTATTCCACCTCGCTTTCTGCCAAGGTAACTGAATCACAGGCTAACATACGAGGAACCGCGATGATGAATGGCGACAAACCCACGGCAGGGGAACGGCAGGCCCTCCAGCAGCGGCTGATGGAGAGTCCGGCCTACGTTCTGGCCGGCCGCGACCTCGATCTTCTGGATCGACCTGAACTGCGGCCGGTCCGGCTGCAGCTCGAGCTGCTCAAGCCCGAGCTGGCGCAGCAGGCGCACAAGATCCACTCGACGATCGTGGTGTACGGCAGTGCCCGGACACTGCCGGCCGACGAGGCGGCGCGGCGGCTGGCCGCGGCCGAGGCGCAAGTCGCGGCCGGCACGGATCCCACCGCGGCGCAACAGTTGAAGCGGGCTCGGATGCAACTGGAGCAGTCCCATTACTACGAGGTGGCCCGCGAGTTCAGTCGACTCGTCTCGGCCTGCAGCCAGAACGACGCGGCTTGCGACTATGTGATTGTCACGGGGGGCGGTCCGGGCATCATGGAGGCCGGCAACCGCGGTGCGTACGATGTCGGCGCCAAGAGCTTGGGATTCAACATCCAGCTTCCTTTTGAACAGCGCCCCAACCCCTACATCACGCCCGAACTGTGTTTCGATTTCCGCTACTTCGCCATGCGGAAGATGCATTTCCTGATGCGGGCCAAGGCCCTGGTCGCCTTCCCAGGCGGCTTCGGAACCCTGGACGAACTTTTCGAGACCCTGACGCTGGTCCAGACCCGCAAGGTTCCGCGCGTGCCGATCATCATGGTGGGCAAAGCGTTCTGGGACGGCATCATCAACTTCCCGGCGATGGCCGACGCCGGGGTGATTTCGCCCGAGGACGTCGAGCTGCTTTCATGGGCCGAGACCGCGCAGGAAATCTGGGCACTGATCCAGGCGTTCTACGCGCCCTGACGCCCGCTAGCGGGCGGCCAGCGAAACGACGGACGCCGAGGTGAAGAAGGCCATGAAGCCGACGGGCTTGTGGTGGGCATCCAAGTCGGGCGTCAGCGTGATGACCAGCTGGAGCTGCTTGCCGCGGGTGTTCACGACCGTGGCCGGCTCCTTGACCTGCTCGCCGGCGAGCACGCGCTGCATCATCTCGGCCGCCCGCGCTTCGCGCCAGAAGGCCGAGAACGGCTGCCCCACCATCACGTCCGGCTTGTCATACCCCAGCATGCGGGCCATGGCGGCGTTGGCCACCTTGATGTTTGCCGACGCGTCGCAGGCCAGCGCCGCCGCTGGCAGGTGATCAAGCAGCCGCCGGGCCGCGAGCAGATGCTGCAGGGCGAGCTGGCGGCGCTCGATGTTGCGGATGCAGAACAGCAGGTTGCCGTCCTTGCTGATCTCGACCTGGCTGATCGCGATTTCCGACTGGAACACGGTCTGGTCCTTGCGGACGCACCGGGCCTCGATCATGACGTAGCGCTCGTTAGCGAGCCCCTGGCGAATCCGGGCGAGCAGCTGGTTCGTGATGCCGGGCACAATCCGGCTAACCGGCCAATCCCAAACATCATCGGCCCCATAGCCGATCGTCTCGGTCAAGCGGATATTGGTGTTGACGATGTGCCCCTTGACATCCGTGATGATGGCCGCATCGTACAAGCCATCGAGCAGTTGCTTGAAGAGCAGGCGCGGCGTCGCCGCAAGCGCCTCACCCGCAGGGCACGGCACCGCGGCGGTGGCCGCCCGCGGCGCGGCAGGCTGGACAGAAGGATCGACCTCCCCGCCCGGTACTTCGGGCTCGAAGGGCGCAGGCTCAGGCACCACGACCGCCTGGCCAGTCTTGACCTCGTCCGTTGCCGATTTTTTGAACCAAAGCTTCATGAGAGGTAACAATCCAAGAGCCGTAGAGTGGCAAGCGATATTTGACTATCGCACAAATGTTGTATGCTGGCCAGAAAAAATTGCCGGCACCCCCTCCACAGTGAGCGCATATGGGGATGCGCCCCTCCACAGGAGGACTCCGTTAGCCTTTCGTCAGCGCCACACCACCCAGACGAAGAGGCAGGCGCAAGTCACGGCCGCGACGGTAAAGGGCACGCCGATCTTGAAGAACTCCCGGAAGGTGACGGTCTGTCCGCGCCGTCGCAGGATGCCCAGGGTGACGATGTTGGCCGAGGCGCCGATCGGCGTGATGTTGCCGCCGAGGCAGGCGCCGATCAGCAGGCCGAAGAGCAGCAGCGGCACCGGCGCACCGACCTGAGCGGCGACCTGCTGCGTGACGGGGATCATCATGAGGAGGAAGGGGACGTTGTCGACGAAGCCCGACACCACCACGGAAAATACAACGGTCATGACGAACGCCAGCCCCAGGTGATCGCCGACCGATCCCGCCAGCCAGGCGGCGAGGCGATCCATCCACCCCGAATCCCCCAGCCCGCCGACCAGCACGAAGACGCCCATCAGGAAGCAGGTCGTGTCCCAGTCGAGCTGGCGCAGCAGGCGCCCCGTGCCGATCCAGCGAGCGCGACACGCCTGCCAGAGGAGTCCGGCCATCGCCAACGCCAGTGTGTAGGCGCCGGCGAACCAGGCAAAGTCGGGATCGACGGTCGTCGCCAGCGACAAACCCGCCACCAGCAGCCCCAGCAAGATCGTGGGTACCCAGGAGCGGATCCGCTCCTGCGGGAGCAAGGTGGGGCGCGCGCGGTGGCGCCGGTAGACAAACGCCAGCACGCCAAGCGCCGCCAGGGCACCGGCCTGCACCGCGAAGAAGATGCCGGGACGCCCCTGGTAGACGAAGAAATCGAGGAAGCCGAGGTGCATGTGGCCGGCCAGGATCATGCTGGGCGGATCGCCGATCATCGTGGCCGTCCCCTGCAGGTTGCTGCTGACGGCGACGCCTATCAGCAGGGGAACGGGATTGATGCGCAGCTTGTCCGCCAGGCTGAGTGCGACCGGCACCACAAGCAGCACGACCGCGACATTCTCGATGAACATGGAGAGGAAGCCGGAGAGGCCGCAGAGCGCGAGCATCGACCAACGGGTCGAGGGGGCATGGTCGACCAGCCATTCGGCCAGCCAGGCGGGAACCCGCGACAGGAGGAAAAGCTCGGCCAGCACCAGCGTGCCGACGAAGAGCCCCATGACATTCCAACTGATCTTCTCCAGCAGGGCCACGCGCCAATCGAGCACCCCGCAGGCCACCAGCACGAGGCCACCCAGGCAAGCCGTCCAGGAGCGGCGCGTCGGCAGCAGGACGAAGAGCAGGTAGCCGAGCACGAAAACCGTCAGGCTGATCCAGGCCCGCGTCATCCGGCATCCTCGTTTTTCATATCGTTCCTCCGAAATTCCCGCTATACTGCATTCAACGGAACCGCCGTCGCCATCCGTTGACCACGAGCCAGAGCATGAAGCGGATACGCGCCCCGAAACCGGGGCGGCGGCGCCCGGCAAATCCCGGCCGCATGTAATCGCGTCCCAATAAACCCATCGTCAACTCCCATCCATCATGAACCGAACCGCCAACGTCGCGCGCGTGTCTCCCGGACGGCCGTCCCGCAAACCGTCGGGAGACCGCCGTCAAATTTCCGAGCAACCGCACCGCCATCCGGCGGGGCACCCGACCGGGCAACGACCATCTTACCCGCGCCGGCGGGCGGCGTCAAACCCCACCGCTGCGCTGGCGCCGGCCCGCGCACGGCAGGCGGCGGGCGAACCGACCCCGGCGCAGCCGCCCGTGCAGGATGGAGCACCCGGCGGCATCCGCCTGCAACTGGTTCTGTCCCGGGCGGGTGTCGCCGCACGCCGCAAGGCAGCCGAGCTGATCCAGGCGGGGCGGGTGCGCGTGGATGGCGTCGTCATCCGCGAACCCGGCTACCGGGTCGATCCGGCCCGGCAGGCGGTCGCCTTCAACGGCAAGCCCCTGCCGGTCGCTCCGTCGCGGCGCCGTACGATTCTGATGAACAAGCCGATCGGCTTGTTGTGCAGCGCCGACTCCTCGCAGGGTAAGACCGTCTGCGACCTGATCGCCGACCTGCCGGAGCAGCTCGTGCCGGTGGGGCGGCTGGATCGGGACAGCGGCGGCCTGCTGCTGCTCTCCAACGACGGCAACCTGATCGCCCACCTGACGCATCCACGTTACGGCCACCGCAAGATCTACCGGGTCGAAGTGGCGGGCCCCTGCAATGCCGCCACGCTGGCGAAGCTGCGGAGTCCGATGGAGATCGACGGCTACACCCTGCGCCCGGTGGAGGTGAGCCTGCTCCGCAAGCAGGCCGGCCACACCTGGCTGCGCTTCGTCCTGCACGAGGGACGCAACCGCCAAATCCGCAAGATGTGCGCGCAAGTCGGCCTGAACGTCATCAGCCTGATGCGCATCGCGATCGACAATCTCCTGCTGCCCGAAGAACTGGAGCCCGGCCGCTGGCGCGACCTGAGCGGCCAGGAGATCCGCGCCTTGCTGGCCACGGTGGCGACGGCGCGGACGGCCCCGCCGGACACGCACACGGCGGAGGTCGTCCAGCCGGCCCGCGCGGACGGGAGGCACCGGGAGGGACGCCGCTAGGCGATCGGCGTGATCGTGCTGCCGCCATCGGCGCGGATGATGGCGCCATTGATGTAGGCCGATTCATCCGAGGCGAGGAAGACTGCCAGCGCAGCGACTTCCTCCGGGGTGCCGAGCCGCCCGAGCGGCGCCTTGCG
>JAAYZJ010000450.1 GCA_012514915.1 Lentisphaerota bacterium
AGCGCCTCCAGCACGCGCTTGTTGACCGCCTGCGGATCGACGCGCTCGCAGAAGTCCATCAGCCCCTTGAAGGGGCCATGGGCCTCCCGCTCGCGGACGACCGACTCGGCGGCGCCCGCGCCGACGTTCTTGATGCCTGCCAGTCCGTAGCGGATACCGTCGCCCTCGGGCGTGAAGCGCGCCGCGCTGCGGTTGACGTCGGGCCGCAGCATGGGCAGGCCCATGTCGGTCGTTTCGGTGATGAAGCCCGGCAGCTTGTCGAAATTGCCGATTTCGGAGGTGATCTGCGCCGCCATGAACTCGGCGGGGAAGTTGGCCTTCATGTAGGCGGTCTGGTAGGAGATGATGCCGTAGCCCACCGAGTGCGCCTGGTTGAAGCCGTAGCCCGCGAAGGCCGCGATGTTGTCGAAGATCTTCTCGGCCAGCTCGCGCGGGATGTTGTTCGTCCGCTCGCAACCTGCGACGAACTTGCCGCGCTCCTCGTCCATGATCTCCTTCTTCTTCTTGCCCATCGCCCGGCGCAGCAGATCGGCCTGCCCGAGTGAATAGCCGGCCAGGACGTTGGCGGCGCGCTGCACCTGCTCCTGGTAGACCATGATGCCGTAGGTCTCCTTCAGGATCGGCTCGAGGAGGGGGTGGTCGTAGGTGATCGGCTCGCGGCCGGTCTTGCGCGCGCTGTAGCTCGGCAGCATTTCCATCGGGCCGGGGCGGAACAGGGCGATGACGGCAATCAGGTCGTCGAGGTTGCTGATCCCGATCTCGCCGATCAGCTTGACCATGCCGGGCGATTCAAGCTGGAAGACCCCCTTGGTGTCGCCCCGGTTGAGCAACGCGTAGGTGGGCGGGTCGTTCTCGGGCAGGTGACTCAAGTCCAGCGAGAGGCCGCGCGTCCGCTTGACGAGCTCCGCCGCCTCGTGCAGCACGGTCAGCGTCTTCAGGCCCAGGAAGTCCATCTTCAGCAGGCCGCACGCCTCGACGTCCTCCTTGGCGTACTGCGTCATCGGCGCCCCCTCTTTGTCCTTCGTCAGAGGGACGACCTCGCTCAGCGCGCAGTCGCCGATGACGACGCCGGCGGCATGCATGCCGACGTTGCGGTAGAGGCCCTCCAGCACGCGGGCATGCGGCATGATCCGCATCAGGTCGGGGTCCTGCCGGCAGGCGGTGGCGAATTCGGGATTGTCCGTCATCGCCTTCTGCAGGTTGATCTTGGGGTCGTCGGGAACCAGTTTGGTGAAGGCCATCGCCCGATCCAGCGGGATTTCCATGACCCGGGCGATGTCGCGGATGACGGTCTTGGCGCCCAGTTGCCCGAAGGTGGCGATCTGGGCGACGCGGTCGGCGCCGTACTTGCGCTTGACGTAGTCGATGACCTCGCCCCGGCGGCTCTGGCAGAAGTCGATGTCGAAGTCGGGCGGCGAGACGCGGTCGGGGTTCAGGAAACGTTCGAAGATCAGATGGTACTTGAGCGGCTCGATCTCGGTAATGTCCATCGCGTAGGCCACCACGCTGCCGCCCCCCGAACCGCGCCCCGGGCCCACCGGGATCCCCTGCGAACGGGCGTACCGCACGAAATCCGACACGACCAGGAAGTAGTCGATGAACCCCGTCTTCTCGATGATCGAGACCTCGTAGTGGAACCGCTTGAGCAGCTCCCGCTCGGCATCGTCGGCCGGGTGGTGGACGTCCTTGACGCCGTAGTGCCGCCGCAAGCCCTCGTAGGCAACGGCCAGCAACTGCTCCTTGGGGGGCTCCTTGCCGTCGGGATCGAACTTCGGGTAGTGCGAGACACCCTTCTTGAAACGGTAGTTGCAGCGCTCGGCGATCTCCACCGTCCGGTCCAGCGCATCCGCATCGTCGGGGAAAAGCCGCTCCAGTTCCTCGCGCGTCTTGAAGTAGAAGTTGTCGCCCTCGTAGCGCATGCGGCGCGGGTCGCTCATCAGCGTATTGGTCTGGATCGCCAGCATGATCTCGTGCGCCTGGGCGTGCTCGCGGTGAAGATAGTGGACGTCGTTCGTGACGACCGTGCCGAGGCCGAGCTCGCGGTTCAACTGCCGCATCCCCTCGTTGACCAGTTGCTGCTCGGCGATGCCGTGGTCCTGCATCTCCAGAAAGAAGTTGTCCTTCCCGAAAATGTCGGCATACTCGACGGCGGCGGCGCGGGCCGACTCGATGGAGTGGTTCCTCAAATGGCTGCTAACCTCGCCCTGCATGCAGGCCGACAGGGCGATAAGCCCCTTGGCGTGCGCGGCAAGCGTGGTCTTGTCGATGCGCGGCTTGTAGTAGAATCCCTCGAGATGGGCGGCGGTGTTGATCTTGGCCAGGTTGAGGTAGCCTTCGGTGTCGGTCGCCAACAGGACGAGATGGTGGTAGGAGACGCGGGGATCACGGCACGTGAGCGGCTCGCGCGCGTTGATGTAGATCTCGCAGCCGATGATGGGCTTGACGGGGGTCTTGGAGGCGCAGTTGTCGAAGTCGAGCGCGCCGTACATCACGCCATGGTCGGTCATGGCGACAGCCGGCATGCCGAGCTCGGCCGCCCGCGCGAACAGGGGGTCGAGATGGCAGGCGCCATCGAGCATGCTGTACTTCGTGTGCAGGTGAAGATGGACAAAGGGTCGGGACATGGTGTCAGGCTTCGGATCGGGACGTGGGCAACGCGTCGAGTATCAGGCGGGCGGCGGCGGCGGCGGCCCCGCCCTTTCCAAGCAGGGCGTTGACGGCATCGAGGTCGGCCAACGCCTGCGCGCGGATGGCGGGTTGGGTGAGGTAGGCGGCCAGGCCATCGGCCAGTCGCCGGGGGTTCAGATTGTCTTGCAGGAGCTCGGGCATGACGGTGCGTCCCGAGACGATGTTCGCCAGGCCGACATGCTGCAGCCGGCGGAGCAGCACGCGCAACAGCCAGTAGCTGACGCGCGACGTGCGGTAGACGAGAATCGTCGGGCAGCGCATCAGGCTGGCCTCCAGCGTGGCCGTGCCCGACGCGACGGCGGCGGCCTCGGCCTGCCGCAAAACCTCGCGCGCCTGGCCGTCCACAATGGCGAGGCGTGCGGGCAGGCGCGGGCAGCGGGCCAGTTCGGCCTCGATCAGGGCACGCATGCGCGGGCTTGAGGCCGGCATGATGAAACTGCACGCGCCCGCCTGCTGTTCGAGGAGCACCGCGGCCGCCGCCAGGTCGGCGACGAGCGTCTGGATCTCGTTCCGCCGGCTGCCGGGCAGCAGGGCGACGCGGTGCCCCTCGCCCCAGGGCAGCGCGGCCTCCGGCTGCGCCAGCGTTGCCAGCGCCTCGTCGACGAGCGGGTGCCCCGCGTAGACGGGGCGGAGCGGCGTGGGGTCGAAGCAGGCGGGCTCGAAGGGAAAGATGGTGATGAGCTGGTCGATTGTCCGGGCGATCGTGTGGATGCGGCTGCCGTGCCAGATCCAGACCTGCGGGCAGATGTAGTGGACGGTGCGGATGCCGCACGCATGGGCCCGCGCCGCCAACCGGAGGTTGAAGCCGGGATAGTCGATCGTCAACAGCAGGTCGGGCCGCCACTCCTTGGCGATGCGGGCCATCCGCCGCAGCAGCCGCGTGAAGAAGCGGGCGTGGCGCAGCACTTCCACGAAGCCGATCACCGCCGTCTGGTCGCAATGGCATTCGGCTTGCAGCCCTGCGGCCAGCATGGCGTCGCCGCCGATGCCCCGGAAGACGATGTCGCGCCGGGCGCGGGCGCGGAGTTCGCGCATCAGCGCGGCACCGTAGACATCGCCCGACGCCTCACCCGCCACGATCAGCACGCGCAGGGGGGGGAGGGGAGCGGCTGGTTGCGCCACGGCGCTCACGGGACCTTTCCGTCGGCCGGTGGCCGCGTGGGGGCGGTGGGCAAATCGTGTGCCAGCGAGACGATGGACAAACCGCAGCGGTTGGCGCCCGCCACGACCTCCTCGCGGTCGAGCAGGAGCGTCCGCCGCGACTGGAACGCCAGCGCGCGGATGCGCGCGCGCCGCAGCACGCGCAGCGTCTGCGCACCGATGACGGGAATGTCGTAGCGCATGTCGTGGCCGTCGCGGGCGACCTTGACGACGACGGCCCCCGGGCCGCCCAGCCGCGCGCCACGGCGGATCGCGGCGTTGGTTCCCTCGAACGCCTCGACGGCGAGCACCATGCCGTGGCGCACGACGACCGTCTGGCCGATATCGGCCACGCCGACGGCACGCGCGGCGCGCTCGCCGCAGGCGATGTCGGCCAGTTCGCGGGCATCGGGGGCGCGCGCCGTCAGCACACCGGCCGCGGGCAGGTAGTCGTTCATGTAGGTCGAGGCCGGCAGCACGCGCAGTCCGGCCGCCTCCAGCTCGCGGGCGACCAGGCCGAAGATCGAATGGGCGCTCTTGACGTTGAGGTGGCTCATGAGTTCGCGTGCGCGGGCATCGAAACGGGTGCGGAACAGAGCCGTGGGGTGGATCTGGCCGGCGAGCATGACGTCGCGGATGCCCAGCCCGTGGATCCAGTCGAATGCCCGCTGCACCTCGCCGACGCCGACCTGGAAGCACTCGTCGGCCGTCTGCCGGACGGCCCGGCAGGCCTGGCCGCGCAGGGCCAGGACGGCCAGGCGCCGGACGCCGGCGGCCCGCGCCCCCTTCGCGACGAGCAGGGGATACTGGCCCGCGCCCGCGATCAGGAGTAGTGCCGGGGAATCGGAAATCATGACCGTGATTGTACCGGGGGAGGGGGGAAATGGCAAGGCGGAGGTGGAAGTTCTGGAGTTCTAAAGTTCTGGAGTTCTAAAGTTCTGGAGTTCTAAAGTTCTGGAGTTCTAAAGTTCTGGAGTTCTAAAGTTCGGGCGTGCGCGGCGGGGGCGACGGGAGGGTCCACCACCTTCAACCGGGGGTGATGGTCGTTGACTGGGGTTGACTGTGGTTGGCCATGCGATCCGCGTTTCCAAATTCCTCAATAACCGGTATGATGACGCTATCGCCGGCAAGAGTGCGGCGAGGGGAGATGGACACAATGAACGCGAAACGATTCGGCAATTTACTGATCGCCCAGAGCGGCGGTCCCACCATGGTCATCAATCAAAGCCTGATCGGTGTCGTGGCCGCCGCGCTGGACCTCCAGGAAGTCGGCAAGATCTATGGCGCGCGTCACGGCATCGAGGGGATCCTCGGCGAGGATCTCGTTGATTTCCGCCGCGAGTCGCGCCGGCATCTCGAACAGGTGGCGCAGACACCCTCCGCGGCACTCGGTTCGGTGCGGCGCAAGCCGTCGCCCGAGGACTGCACGGCCATTTTCGAGGTGCTGCGCCGGCGCGAGGTGCGCGGGTTCTTCTACATCGGCGGCAACGACTCGGCCGAAACGGTTCAGATCATCGATCAGGCCGCCCGGCGCGCGAAACATGATCTCGTCTGTTTCCACATTCCGAAGACGATCGACAACGACCTCCGCGCCAACGACCATACGCCCGGCTACGGCAGCGCCGCCCGCTTCGTCGCCTGCGCCCTGATGGGCGACGACCTCGACAACCGCGCGCTCGGCGGGGTGAAGATCGATGTGATCATGGGTCGGCACGCCGGTTTCCTGACGGCCGCTTCGGCCCTGGCGCGGACAGCCCCCGACGATGGTCCACACTTGATCTACCTGCCCGAACGACCGTTCGATCCCGACCGCTTCGTAGTCGATGTCCAGGGTGTGGTGGCCCGCCTCGGGCGCTGTGTCGTGGCCGTTTCGGAGGGGATTGTCGATGCGGACGGGCAGCCGATCGCCGCCCGCTTCTCGCAGGAGCGCGATTCGCACGGCAATGTCCAGCTCAGCGGCACCGGCGCCCTGGGGGACTTGCTGGCGGGCTGGATTCGGGAACAGGGCGGCATCCGGCGGGTCCGGGCCGACACGTTCGGTTACCTGCAGCGGACCTTTCCTGGCATGGTATCGACGGTCGATGCGCGCGAGGCGCGCGCCGTCGGCAAGGCGGCCTTGCAGGCCGCCCTGGGAAGACGGTGGACGAGCGGCTCCATCGCCATCAAGCGCCAGGCAGGGAAGCGGTACGGCGTGACGTTCGAGGTGGTGCCGATCGGACGGGTGGCCCGCCGCACGCGATCCATGCCCGCCGCCTTCATCAACCGGGCCGGCAATGATGTGACGCCGGCCTTTGTCGACTACGCCCGTCCGCTGGTGGGCGAACTCCCGGTCAAGGCGCTGCTTCAGGCGGAGCGGGCGTGATGAACGCAGCGCATGCATCCCCCGGCGGCGCACTGGACGGCCCGCAGATCGTGTCGCTGGCCAGCGCCTATTATGGATCGGCCACCCTGTTCGCCGCGCTGGATTGCGGGGTTTTCGCGCAGGTGGAGCAACAGCCGGGGGCGTCGGCCGGCGATCTGGCGCGGGCGTTGTCGGTCGACCGCCGCGGGTTGCGCCTGCTGCTGGACGGCTGTGTGGCGCTCGGGCTGCTGGAGTTGACGGGGGACGGTTATCGCAATACGGCGGCCGGTGCCGAGATGCTGGTGCCGGGCGCGTCCCGCGACCTGACCCGGGCGATCCGCTACAACCAGGATGTGTATGCCGCCTGGGGGCGGCTGGTCAGTTTGGTGCGCACGGGACGGCCGGTCGAAGCGCCGGAAACCCATCTTGGAGCCGACCCGGAGCGAACCCGGCGGTTTGTACAGGCGATGCACGGCCGAGCCCTGGGGATCGGCCGCGCCGTCGTGCCGATGCTCGAGTTGGGCGGCCTGCGGCGTCTCCTCGATGTCGGCGGCGGCCCGGGGACCTACTCGATGCTGATGGCCCAGGCGGCCGAAGGGCTCGCCTGCACCGTGCTCGACCTGCCGGGCATCCTCGCGGTCGCCCGCGAATTGATCGACGAGGCCGGCCTGGCGCAACGGGTGGCAACCCTGGCCGGCGACTACCACACCACGCCGTTTCCCGGCGGCCAGGACGCCGTTGTTTTTTTCGGCGTCCTGCACCAGGAGCCGCCGGAGACCATCGTGGTCCTGTTGCAGCGGGCCTATGAGGCGCTGCGGCCGGGAGGTGTCATCCACGTGCTCGACCTGATGACCGACCCCACGCACACCCAACCACCGTTTTCGGCGCTCTTCGCCATCAACATGGCATTGACGACGGAGCATGGGTGGGTCTTCGCCGAGAGCGAACTGACGGGGTGGATGGCGCAAGCGGGCTTCGTGTCCATCCGCGGCCGTCCCGTGCCGCCACCGATGCCGCACACGCTCGTGTCGGCACGCAAGCCCGACGCCTTGGGAAGGGGGGGCTGATGGGGCCAATCTGGCGCCGCCGGTGGTCCGAGCGTCCGCTCTGGCTGCACTTCAGTCCCGCGGTTCTCGTGATCGCGTCGATCTGCCTGGCCGTCTACTGTGTGCAGTGGGTGACGATGGGGCTGGAGTTTCCCGACGGGTACCGCTTCGGCAGCCTGCTCAACTTCGTCTTCGGCCTGCATTGGCCGCTGCTGCGCGAAGGCTGCTTCTGGCAGCCGGTCACCTACGGTTTTCTGCACGGGTCGTGGCTGCATCTCGCCCTCAACCTGGCGACGCTCCTTTTTTTCGGATCGGCGGTCGAGCATCTGACGGGCACCCGCCGCTTCTGGACGCTATATCTGGCGAGCGGCATGATTGGCGGCCTGGGCTGGATGGTCTTCAACTGGCTGGAGCCCGGCTTCTGGCTCGCGGTGCAGCGCCTGCCGGGATCCATCTGGGTGCCGCTGGCGCAGCGCTGGGCCGAGCAGCAGCCGATCGGCGAATTCGGCGTCTGCGTGGGGGCCTCCGCGTCGGTCTTCGGCTTGATCGGCGCCTACGCGGCGCTCGCGCCACGGCGCGAGCTCCTGCTGCTCGTTTTTTTCGTGATTCCCCTGCGGATGCAGGCCCGCACACTGGCGCTGCTGCTGATGCTGGCGACGGTGGTGCAATTGGTGGCGGGGTGGGGGCAGATTGCCTACGCCGCCCACCTGGTCGGGGGGCTGGCCGGCTATCTGCTCGCGCGCCGCTGGCGGCGGAGTCTCTGGTCCTGGTCGCGGGTTCCGGCCGGGGCTACTGAACCGCGATGGTGAAGCCACGCCACTTGCTGTCGGCATCCCGCAAATGCCAGATCATGTGGTAGCCATGATGCGGCGCGTAGGCGGGGTAGTGGCGGAAATAGGCACCGACAGCTTTCTTATCCTCCCCTTCGCTGCTGATCGTCACCGTGCGCTTGCCCCAGGGGCCCTGCGCCTGCAACTCGCGCGCGCCGATGGTTCCGGCTTCGAGACCGACGGCGCGATGGTAGGGCACCTCAAGCTTCTCCCTGTCGGTCTTGGTGAGCCGGAACTTCCAGCCCGGCATCAGCCTGGCTTGCTCGTCGAGCGGCAGCGTGTCGGGAATCCGCAGGCGGTTGACTTCGGCGACGCAGGCGAACCGCGTGCGGTATGACTGGCTCTTGGGGTCGCGGAACTTGCACTGGATCGTGGCCTTGTTGGCCTGAAAGGAAATCTGGCAGTCGAAGTCGACATCGTCCTCCAGCTTACCCTGCAAGCGGATTTTAGAGGCGCGCAGGGTGGGCGGGGGCGGGTTCTTGAGCGCAACCACCCGTCGCGCGACATTGGGATTCCGTTTGTTGGCCAGCCGCGGGTCGGTGTAGGAGGCGCCGAAACGGAATTCAACGGCCGCTCCGGCGTTGGTGCCGTTGTCGATCGGCTGGACGAAGAGCGTGAGGTTGGTGCGCAGCGTGGCGACGAACTGCGGGCACTGGTAGACGGCGTTGACCCCCTCCCAGGGGCCATCGGCATACCCGGCCAGCCGGGGGCCCTCCGCCGGGATGATCGCGCCCGTCTGGCGGGAGGCGGTCAGCGAGGTCTGCGCCAGGCTGCGCCCGGGGCGCGCGCACACTGCGGCGAGAATGAGAATCGTGACAAGGGTACGGACGATCATGACGCTTCTCCTGTTGCATAAGCTGCCAGGGCCGCCGATAGGGATTCCCGCGGGCACCGGGCGGTGCATGGGTTCATGGTGCTTTCAAGTCGTCGTCGACTGGATCGTGGTGGTGATCGTGTGTTCGGCCCCGGGCTCCAGAACGACGGTGTCCGATTCGGCGTTGGCTGTCTCGATGCAGATGAAGTGCTGGTAGTCGTCGTGGGCCATGTCGGCGAGTCGACGCGCCTTCTCGATCCAGGGATTCCAGACCACGGTGGACTGACTGCCCCGCTTGCCGACCACGATGCGGCGGTTGTTGCCGGGGTCGATCAGGGTGACGTCGCCCGTGGTCTTCTGGTAGATTCGGTCGGTCTCCTCGGTGATTGTGATGGCGCCATGCTGGCGTCCGTCCCGCGCGGCCGGCGAGACATCGTGATAGGCCGTGTTCTCCAGACCCAGCACGCGGATGGCCCCGATGTCCTGTACCCTCAGATAGGTGTGCAGCGCCTGCGAGAATGAGAAGGGGGTGTCGCCTTTGTTGGTCGTGGTCAGCTCCACCGCGAGCGCATCGCCCAGCGTAATGCTCATTTCGAGCTTGAACGCATGCGGCCAGATCGTCTGTGTCGTGGCATCGTGCGTGAGTTGCAGACGCACGCTGGTCTGCCGGGAATCGTAGGACGTGCTGCGCAGGCGCCATCGGCGGAGACGGGCGAACCCGTGGCCCGGCTGTTTCGGGTCGGACGGATGCGCACCGAACCAGGGCCAGCAGACGGGGATCCCGCCGCGGATCGCCTGGCCCGCCATGATCGTCCCGGTGCTCTGGCTCAACCAGAGCACCGGGCTTTGGCCGGCGGGACCATACGCCAGGACATGCGCGCCATACAGGGCGATGTCGCAGGTGCCGCGGCTGTCGGCGAGACTCACAAGCGGCTGCCCCGCGGGGCCCTCGCGAAAGACGATCCGTCCCGGCGACCCGTAGGTCTTGTTGAGCACGGCGATATCGTTGGTAGGCATCCTCGATCCTTTCGCTTGCGGGTTCGGTTACAAGGCTATCCGGCGCAGACGCTCCATGGCCTCCTCGACCGTGTCGCGCCGGTTGAAGGCGCTGATGCGGATATATCCCTCCCCGCATCGGCCGAAGCCGGCGCCTGGGGTGGTGACGATCTGGGCCTCCTTCAGCAGACGGTCGAAGAAGCTCCATGAATCGCAGCCGGTACGCACCCAGATGTAGGGGCTGTTCTCTCCGCCGGCCACCTTGAACCCAAGCTGGCGCATGGTCTGCCGAATGACCGCGGCATTGCCGAGGTAGCCGTCGTTGAGCGCCCGGATCTGCGCCTGGCCCTCGTCCGAATAGACCGCCTCGGCCGCGCGCTGCACCGGATAGGAGACGCCGTTGAACTTGGTGGTGTGGCGTCGGTTCCAGAGCGGATGCAACGGGCGCGCCGCACCCGCTGCCGTGTAGGCCAGGCAGCGTTTGGGCACGACGGTGAAGGCGCAGCGGGTGCCGGTGAATCCCGCGGTCTTCGAGAAGCTGCGGAACTCGATGGCGACCTCCTGGGCTCCGTCGACCTCGTAGATGGAGTGGGGCAGGGCGGGATCGCGGATAAAGGCCTCGTAGGCGGCGTCGAAGAGGATCAGCGCGCGATTGGTCCGGGCGTAGTCCACCCAGGCCTGCAACTGCTCCCGCGTGGCGGTAGCGCCCGTGGGGTTGTTGGGGTAGCACAGGTAGATCAGATCCACCGCGCGTCGGGGCGGGGAGGGCACGAAGCCGTTGCGCGCCGTGCAGGGGAGATAGACGAGACCGCTGTAGCGGCCGCCGCGGGCCGATCCGGTGCGCCCCGCCATGACGTTGGTGTCGACATAGACGGGATAAACAGGATCGGGTATGGCGATCTTGATCCGGCGGTCGAAGAGCTCCTGGATGTTGGCTGTGTCGCATTTGGCGCCGTCGCTGACGAAAATCTCGTCCGCGTCGATCGCGGCGCCGCGCGCCTGGAAGTCGGCCCGGGCGATGGCTTCACGCAGAAAATCGTAGCCCTGCTCGGGGCCGTAGCCGCGGAAACTGCTGGAGACGGCCAGCTCGTCGACGGCCCGGTGCAGCGCCGCGATGCAGGCGGGCGGCAGGGGTTCGGTCACGTCGCCGATGCCCAGGCGGATGATGCTCCGGGCGGGGCCGGTCGCCTGGTACTCCCGCACGCGGCGGGCGATTTCGGAAAACAGGTACGAAGCCTGCAGCTTGTCGAAGTTCTCGTTGATGCGGATCATGTTGCTTCCTGTCGTTCGGGCGCACCGGAGCCGGCGGCATCATCCCCGATGGCGCCTGTCGTCTCTTCCAGCGGCTCCAGAACCCAGCGTTTGTTATACCAGAACCATTGGCCAGGGTCAGCGCGAATCATCGCGTCGATCCGGCTCATCACCTCGGTGGTCAGCCGTGCGAGATCTTCCTGGGCATCCCGGCTCCGATCCGGCAGCAAAGGATCCGACAGGTCGACGCGATGCCGGCACCAGCCGACCCGCCTGACGGTCACGGGGAGGATTGGCACGTTCGCCACGCGCGCGAATTGCGCCATGCCGCGCCCCAGGTTGGCCTGGCCGCCCAGAAAGGGGATCGACAGGTCGGGGCGCTTCGTGCGGACATCGGGGAGGATGGCGAACACCTCGCCGGCGCGCAGACGCCGGATGACCTGGCGCAGCGCCGAGGAGCCGCGGGGGATGATGTCGAGGCCGTAGCCCCGCTGGCGGTTGAGCCAGTCGTTGACGTACCGGTTGTGCTGGACGCCGGCCACGGAAAAGATGCGGATGCCGGCCTGATGCACCGCGATGCCGGCCAGATCCCAGTTGCCGATGTGCGGCAGGGCGATGACCAGGCCGCCATGCTGGGCGAGGAGCTGCCGCAGCCGCTCCATGCAGGAGGCATAGTTCTCGATGTGCCGGCCGAGCCACGCCGGCGTGTAGGCGGCGGCGCGCATCAGTTCGGCGATGTTGAACGACAGGTTGCGCAGCGACATCCAGGCGATGCGCCGCCGCTCGCACGGGGCGAAGGCGTCACCGAATACGGCCTCGATGCGGCGCAGCGTCTCGCGACGGCGGAAGCGGAACACATGGAAAAGCACGCCGGCCAGCAGGCCCGCCAGGGCGAGCGCCGCCCGATGCGGCAGCAGACGGATGCCCCCGGCCGCCAGTCGCAGCGCGGTATACTCCACGCGGTGTCTGAAATCGGAACCCATGCGGGGTCAGAATAGGGGAAGCGCCTGCGGAATGCAATCCTTCAGTCCGTTCACGCCAGCCGCCACCGCATTCCCATCAGACAGGGCTTTTCCCCTGCCTGTTCCTGCTGGTAGAACACCGTGTACAGACTGCCGTCGGCCAGTTCGACCGAGGCGGGGTAGCCGAGGTCGCCGCTGGGGGCGTCGTCGCGCAGGACGATCTCCCGGACGTAGTCCCAGGTGCGTCCCCCGTCGTGCGAGAGGCAGGCGCGCTGCCCGAAGGGCGGGTGACGGTAGCCGTAGGTCAGTAGGATGCGCCCATCGCGCAGGGTGATCAGATGGGGCGGCTTGCCAAGGATGGGCAGCTCGCGCGGTTCGCTCCAGGTGCGCCCGCCGTCGTCCGAGTCGAACTGCCACAGCCGGCAGCGGTCGGCGGCGCGGGGCAGCTCCTCGTAGCGGGCCATGGCGACGAGCTTGCCGGGCGACACTTCGGTGACGTGCGGTTCGCAGAAGTACGCGTAGCCCCCGGGCGCGTCGCCGGGGTAGGGCGGGAACATGTTGATCCTGCCGATCACCTCCCAGGTCGTGCCGCAGTCGCGCGACTCGGCCGCCAGCAGATGGCCCCGCCGCTCGCGTCGTCCGTGGTTGGTTTCGATGCCGACGAAGAGCAGTCGCCCGTCGGCGAGTTCGATCGGGCCGTGCGGCGTGGTCGGCGGCACGCGGACGGGTGCCTCCCAGGTGCGCGCGCCGTCGGTCGAGCGGCGGACCCAGTGCCCCAGCCGGAAACGGCCGTCCTCCAGTTCCGGGCCGGCCCAACGGATCAGGTCGGCGGGATCGAACGCCTGGAGATAGGCGGTGCGGCGGGCGATCGCCTCCGTATTGTCGCGGCACATCTGCAGGTATTTTTCGTCGGTGTAGTGCGAGGTGAACCAACTGACGATCACGGTGCCGTCGCGGCAGACGCAGATGCCGGCGTCGCGGTCGTCGAGTGGGGTGTTGTTGATCGTCTCGGGCGGCGACCAGGTGGCTCCGTCGTCCACCGAGCGCACGAGCTGCGTCTTGCCGAAAGGATCGACGTGGGCGTCGCGGTCACCCGAAAAGACCACCAGCAGCTCGCCGTCCGGCCGCCGCCCAATGGTGGGCCAGCCGATGTAGCGTCCGGGCTGTCTACAGATGACGCGCGTGGAAAGAACGGTTGCATGTCGGCTGCTCATCGTCGGCTCCTGTCGGTGCGGGCGGTCGGCGGCGATGCGCCGCCGGTCGGGGGCGGCACCCGCGCATGGGGAGGCAGTATACCGCACACGCTGTGCCAAACCAAGCAGTACCGCAAAGCACGTCTTGCCCGTTTTCCCGACTTGGGGTATTCTAGAGACTCTTTCATGCAAGTCTGCCTGGATTATCAACCTGCCGTCGCGCAACGTGCGGGAATCGGCCGCTATACGCGACTGTTGGCCCGCCATCTGGCCCCGCTGGCCGGTCAGGCCGACGAGCTTCGTCTGTTCTATCTCGACTTTACCCGACGCGCGGATCCGCCCGACGTGCCGGGCGCGGTGCCGCACGCGTGGCGGCTCCTCCCCGGCGCGCTGATTCAACAACTCTGGAAACGGGCCGGACGGCCGGCGTACGACCGGCTGGCCGGGTCGGCCGATCTCTACCACTTCACCAACTTCATCATCCCGCCGCTGGCGCGCGGCAAGGCGGTCGTCTCGATCCACGACATGAGCTTTGCCCGCTTTCCCGAGTGTGCCGAGGCGCGCAACCGGAGTTATCTCGAGGCGCAGATGGGCGCAACCATCCGCCGGGCCGATGCGATCATCACGATTTCACATTTCAGCGCCGGCGAGATCGCGGCGTTCCACCCCGGGGCCGCCGGCAAGATCCACGTCACTTATCTGGGGATCGACGCGAGTTTCGTGCGCCCCCCGCAGACGGTGATCGATGACGCGCGTCGGCGGCTGGGGCTGGAGCGGCCCTACCTGCTGAGCGTGGGGACGATCGAGCCCCGCAAACAGTTCCCGCTCCTGGTCGAGTCCTTCGACGCCCTGGACCGCAACGACCTCGACCTGGTCATCGCCGGCATGCCGGGCTGGAACTGCGAGGCCATCTTCCGCGCATTTGCCGGGGCGCGCCGGGCCCGGCAAATCCGCTACTTGCGCTACGTGCCGGAGGGCGATCTGCCGGCTCTCTACGCGGGGGCCGAGGTGTTCGCCCTGGCCTCGCGCTACGAGGGGTTCGGATTCACCCCGCTCGAGGCGATGGCCTGCGGCGCGCCGGTGGTGGTGTCGCCGGGCGGCTCGCTGGCCGAAGTTGTCGGGGACGCCGCCGTGATCGTCGCCGAAGCGGATCCCGGGGCCTGGCGGCTGGCGCTGGCGCGGGTGCTGGACGACTCCGCCCTGCGGCGCCGCCTGCAGGCCGCGGGGCTGGAGCAGGCACGCCGTTACCGCTGGGCGGAGACAGCCCGCCAGACCTGGGATGTCTACCGGCGGGTGCTGAACCAGACGGCGGGGGAGGAACGACCGTGAAGATCGTCATCGATGCCCGCTGGATCGGGCCCGCCCCGTCGGGCGTCGGGGTGTACACCCGCGAATTGATCCGGCGCCTCCCGTCCCTGGCCCCCGACTGGCACTTCCATCTGCTGTTCGCCAACGACGCGCTGCGCAGTCGCGAGTTGGAGGCTTGCGGCATGGTCGGCCTGGACCGGGTGACGTCCGAGCGGCTTCCCTACGGCATCTTTTCCCCCGAGGGACAGTTGCGCCTCCCGCGGCATCTGCAGTCGCTGCGCGCCGACCTGTTCCATTCGCCGAATTACCTCCTCCCCTACCTGGCCTTCCCGCCGCCGGGCACGGACCGCCACGGCTGTCGCTGCGTCGCCACCATCCACGACGTCATTCCGCTGATCGTCCGTGACCACGCGCCGCAGTCGCGCAAAAGCCGGCTGATGCCGCTCTTCCGCTTCTGCCTGCGCCAGAGTATCCGCCGATCCGACGCCGTGATCACCGTCAGCCAGACCTCGCGGCGCGACATGATCCGCGCGCTGTCCCTGCGCGAGGCCGACGCCTCCCGCATCCGGGTCGTCTACAACGGCGTCGATCCCCAGTTCATTCCGGCGGCGACGGCGCCCGCCCCCGGAACGATTCCCACGATCCTCTACGTCGGCCGGCTCGATCCCTACAAGCAGGTCGTCACGCTGATCCGGGCCTTCGGTCAACGGGTGCGCCAGGCCGGCACGCCCGCCCATCTGCTAATTGTCGGCCCCGACGATCCGCGCTATCCCGAGGCGCGCCAGGTGGCCAACGACCTCGGTCTTGCCGACCAGGTCACGTTTCTTGGCTTTCTGCGCGAGAGCGAACTGGTGGCCGCCTACCAGGAGGCGACCGTGCTCGTCAACCCCTCCAGCTACGAAGGGTTCGGCCTGCCGATCGTCGAGGCGATGCGCTGCGGCGTGCCGGTCGTCTGCTGCGACGGCGGCGCCCAGCGGGAGATCGCCGGGGAGGCCGCCCGGATCGTGCCGGTCGGCGATACGCAGGCGCTGACCGATGCGCTCGCCGAGGTCCTGGACGACGCCGGGTTGCGCGCGCGCCTGGCCGCGGCCGGGCTGCAGCGCGCGCGGCAGTTCGACTGGGACCGGACGGCGGTGGAGACGCTGGGCATCTACCGGCAGGCGCTGGCGGGGGAGGGGCGCGGCACATGAATACGCTAACCCAGGCCGCCGCCGGCCGCAGGATCGTCCTCGGCCATGACTGGCTGACCGGCATGCGCGGGGGCGAACGCGTTCTCCAATGCCATTGCGAGGCCTTCCCCGACGCCCCCCTGGTGGCCCTGTTTGCCGATCCAAGCCGGGTCTGTGAGACGATCCGCAACCGGCCGATCATCTGTTCACCGCTGCAGCGCGTGCCCCGGGTGACCCGCATCTACCGCTATCTGCTCCCCCTGATGGGGCCGGCGGCGCGGGCGCTGCGGGTGCCGGCGGGCGATCTGCTGCTGACGTCGAGTCACTGTGTGGCCAAGGCCTTCCGCACACCGCCCGGCATGCGGCACTTGTGCTACTGCTTCACGCCCATGCGCTACGCCTGGCTCTTCCAGAACGAGTATCTGGGGCCGGTCAAGTCGGTGCTGGCGGCCCCGCTGCTGGCGCACCTGCGGCGCTGGGACCGCGCGACAAGCAGCGGCGTCGACCGCTTCGTGGCCATCAGCCGCCACGTGCAGGACCGCATCCGGCGCTTCTACGGGCGGGAGAGCGATGTCGTCTACCCGCCGGTCGACACGGAATGGCTGACGCCGGCGCCCGGCGGCGCGACGGGCGATTACGATCTGATCGTCTCGGCGCTGGTGCCCTACAAGCGGATCGACCTCGCCGTGCAGGCCTACCGCCGCCAGTCGCGCCGCCTCCTGATCGTCGGCACCGGCACGGAGACGGCCCGGTTGCGCGCGCTCGCCGGCGGCAACGTCGAGTTCCTCGGCTGGCGTTCCGACGCGGATGTGCGCGAGCTCTACCGGAACTGCCGCCTCCTGCTCTTCCCCGGCGAGGAGGACTTCGGGATCGTGCCGCTCGAGGCGATGGCCTGCGGCCGCCCGGTTGTCGCGTTCCGCCGCGGAGGCGCCACCGAGACGGTGGCCGATGGGATCACGGGCCTCTTTTTCGATGAACAGCGGGTCGAGGCGCTCGAGGACGCCGTCGCACGCGCCGCGGCGGTCCGCTGGGAGCCCGCACGGATCCGGACGCATGCCGAGGCATTCGGCATCGGCCGGTTCTTCGACGAGATGGCAGCCTGCGTCACACGAACCCTGGAGCAAAACTAAGCATCGGTGGTTGGTGCCCGCAACCGGCGGCCCTTCGGCGAATCACTGGTAGGAACATGCCGAAACATTTGAAACGAGGAGTCTGAACATGTCCGAACTGTTGTTTGCCCGCTATGCGCCCAAAAATCTGGAACCGGTGAACACCATCGGCGCCAAGTGGGCGCGCCTGCTCGATGCGCTGGAACTGGCCCCGACGGTCAAGGATCGTTCCGTCTGCGTCAAGATGCATCTGGGGGGCGGAACGGGCTTCACCACGATTCATCCGTACCTGGCGCGGGTGCTGGTCAGGAAACTTCGCGAGGCGGGCGCCCGCTCGGTCTTCATCACCGACTCGCCCGGCGCGGTGGCTGCGGCGGTCGAGCGGGGCTACACCACCGAGACGGTGGGCTGCCCGATCGTGTCGCTCTCAGGGCTGGCCGATACGTTCGCCGTCGACCACCCGGTCAACCCGCCGCTACGCGACTTCACCTCCGTCGCGATCGGCGGCGAAATCATCCACGCCGAGGTGCTGGTTGATTTCTCGCACGTCAAGGGACACGGCGCCTGCGGGTTCGGCGGCGCCTCGAAGAACCTCTCCATGGGGTGTGTCACCCAGAAGACGCGCGGCCGTATCCACGCGCTGGAGGGTGGGCTGAGCTGGGATCGGACGCTGTGCACGCACTGCCGGGCATGCGCGGAGAACTGTCCGAACGAGGCGATCTCGTTCGATGATCAGGGAACCTTCGAGGTCTTCTATCACAACTGCAAGTACTGCCAGCACTGCGTGCTGATCTGCCCGCGGAAGGCCCTGGCGATGGAGGGTGGGGGCTACCGCGATTTCCAGCGCGGCATGGCGCTGACCACCCGCGCCGTGCTCGACACCTTCGCGCCCGACCGCCGCCTCTTCATCAACCTGCTGGCCAACATCACGATCTTCTGCGACTGCTGGGGGATGACCACTCCCAGCCTCGTCCCCGACATCGGCATCCTGGCGGGGCGCGACATCGTGGCGATCGAGCAGGCGTCGCTCGAGCTGATCCGCACCGAGGATCTGATCCCCGGCTCGCTGCCCCCCGGCTGGGAACTCGGCGGCCATGGCCATCTCTTTGAGCGGATCCACGCCAAGGATCCCTATGCCGTCATCGAATACCTGCACGAGTTCGGCCTCGGCAGCCGCGACTACACGCTACGGGAAATTGACTGATACGGTCACCGTTCGCGCCTCCATCCGTGCCTGTCCCTTCCATCGAGAGGGCAGACCAGACCAACGATAAACGAGCCCCCATGAAGAAAACAGCCTCCAAGACAGCAACCGCTCCGTCCTACACCATCCACCGCACCAAGACGCCCCCCTCGCTGCGGGCCGAGGTGGGGGAAGTCCCCGCCGGTTGGGACCAGGCGGAGGTCGGCACCATGGGTGCGTGGCACCGCCGCAGCAGTGCGCACCATCCGCTGACCTTCTTCCGGGCGCTGATCGACAAGCAGGCCCTGTACGTTCGGTTCGACGTGATGGACCGCCACGTCCGCAGCCTGCAAACCCGCCCGCAGTCGCAGGTCTGCCGCGACAGTTGCGTCGAGAGCTTCATCCAGCCGGCGCCCGGCAAGGCCTACTTCAACTTCGAGATCAACGCGGGCGGCACGCTGCTGCTCTACTTCATCGAGGATTCCCGGCGTCGCCCCGAGGGGGGCTTCATGCGCTACGCGCCCGTCAAGCCGGTCTGGATGAAGCAGGTCGAGATCGGCCATTCGCTTCCCGCCACCGTGCGCCGGACGATTGAAGGGCCGATCGCCTGGGCCGTGGCCTACCGCATTCCGCTGGCGCTCTTCACCGCGCACCTGGGCGAGCTCGATGTCGCGCCCGGATCGGTCTGGCGCGGGAACTTCTACAAGTGCGGCGGCGATCCGGCCTATCCCCACTGGGGCATGTGGTCGGACGTTGGCAGGCCGCTCAACTTCCACCAGCCGAAACGCTTCGGCGAACTGATCCTCGGCTGATTGCCCGGCGGCGAAAGGCAGGAGGGGGAATCCCGTGTCGGTTCAACCCAAGACCCTCGACGAGCATCGTGCGTATCTCCACGAGATCGTGCGGCTCAAGCTCTTCTTCATGCACGACTGGCTTGCCCGTCATCCCGACGAGGCGCCGGTCGACGTGCTGCGCAAGCGTGTCGATATCTACCGCAAGACCGACGCCAATCCGGGCGCGCTCACTCCGGCGGTGCAGGCGTGGGACTCGGAGGCCTGGCAGGCCCTCGAGCAGCCGCTGCTCGCCTGCTATGCACGGCGGCGGGACGACATCGCGGCCTTCGAGCGCGAGGGGTTCGCAATCCTGCGTGCCTCGATCGACGCGCGCTGCGAGCGTGACTTCCTCGACGACTCGCCCCTCAAGGCTTACCAGTGCGGCAGCCTGCGCTACAACATCTACACCGAGCCGACGGAGCAGGTCGGCTTCCACATCGCCAACGCGGTCCGTCCGCGGTCGATCTTTGACAATCCGCACTACCTGCCCGCCTGCTTCCTGGTGATGATGGAGCAGGTCGAGGTGAAGTACGGCGCGACCGAGATCATGACCGGAACCTGGCTCAATGGCCACCGCAAGTGGCTGGAGCTCTTCCCGCGCGAGTGGCTCGACAACATGGAACCGCCCAACGAGGATGTGCAGTGGCACTACGGTTTCTGGGGCCAGTTCATCACCGCACGCGGCACGTTCAACCGCAAGCTGGGCGACTTCGTACGCCAGCATCGCCGCCTCTACTACTACCCGCGCCGTTCGTATGTGGCGATTGCCTCGATGCGCCGTCACCTGCTGGAGCGGCTGCGTCAAGCCTAGGGAGTCGTGCGGTGCAAGAGAAGCGAGATCAAGTGGACTCCGTGTCTGCACCTCTGGCGGCGATCGAGGCGCGGATTGGCTACCACTTCGTCCGCCCCGACCTGCTGCTGACCGCCCTGACGCACCCCTCCTTCCGCAATGATCATCCGGAGACGCGGGAAGACAACCAGCGGGGCGAGTTTCTTGGCGATGCCGTCCTCGACCTGTTGCTGGCCGATCAACTTTTCCGGGAGCACCCCGATGTCGACGAAGGGGCGTTGACGGTGCTGCGCAGTCAATGCGCCAGCGGACGCGCCCTGGCCGCCATCGCCCGTGAGATCGGGTTGGATAAAGCCCTGCGGGTCGCCGCCGGTCCCGATCACGACGCGCAGCTTGCGCGACCGCGCAACCTGGCGGCGGCGGTCGAGGCGCTGCTGGGGGCCGCCTGGCTGGATGGCGGTCTGGAGGCCGCCCGGGTCGTCTATGATCGATTGTTCCGGGAGCGCGTGGCCCGCCTCGACCAGGATCCGTGGGCCGACAATCCCAAGGGTGAACTGCAAGCCCTGACCCAGGCCCGCGGCCTGCCGCTACCGGTCTATACCGTGGGGCAGGTTGACGGGCCGAGCCATGCGCCGCATTACCTGGTGACGGTCGAGGTCGCCGACGCGCGGGCCGCGGGGGAGGGCGGCAGCAAGCGGGCGGCCGAAATCGACGCGGCGCGGAGGTGGCTCGACGCCCACCGCGGTCCGCCGCCCGTTGCTGAGCCCGCTTAGCGGAAGCGCGGCAGCCAGTCGCCGTGGGCCTCGATCAGATCGTCGACGAGGTTGCGGATCTGATCGATCGTCAGTTGTCCCGCCGTGTGTGGATCGAGCATGGCGGCCTGGTAGATCCGGTCGCGCCGGAGCTGCAGGATCGCCTCGATGGTCAGCAACTGCACGTTGATGTTGGTGCGGTTGTAGGCGGCGCAGACCTCCGGCAGGTCGCCGACGCGGCAGCCCCGGACGCCGTTGCCGTCCACCAGGCAGGGAACCTCGACGCAGGCCTTGGGAGGGAGGTTGGCGATGAGGCCATGGTTCATCACGTTGCCGCCGATGGTGATCGGGACGTTCGTCTCGATCGCCTCCATGATCGCCGAGCCGTACTCGTGCGTGCGGGTATGCGTCAGGGCGGCATTCCCGACCAGCTCCTTGCTCTGCTTCTTCCAGCTCTCGATCAGTTGGATGCAGCGGCGGGGATACTCGTCGAGTGGGATGTTGAACTCGTCGATCAACTCCGGGGCCGCCGCCTGGATGAAGTGGGGTACATACTCGGCGAAGTGCTCCGAGCTCTCGCTCATGTAGTAGCCGGTCTGCAGCATCATCTCCAGGCGAACCATGTTGCCGCTCTTCTCTTTGCCGGCACGCCAGCGGCGCAGTTTCTCGGCGGCCACGCGCTTGACCTCGGGGTAGAGATCCTTCCCGCGGTGCTCGAGCTTGAGCAGCCAGCCCATGTGGTTGATGCCGGCGACATCCTGCACGCATTCCTCGGGAGGGTACTTCTCCTGCAGCCCCAGCGTATGGAGCAGCGAGGAGGTGCAGACCTGCACCGAGTGGCACAGGCCGACGGCGCGGACGCCGGTCCCCTGGAGGATACCGCCTGTCAGAATGGCCATCGGGTTGGTGTAGTTGAGCAGCCAGGCGCGGGGACAGACCTCCTCCATCTCATGCGCGAAATCGAGCATGACGGGAAGGGTGCGGAGACCGCGGAAGATGCCGCCGATGCCCAGGGTGTCGCCGATGGTCTGC
>JAAYZJ010000451.1 GCA_012514915.1 Lentisphaerota bacterium
AAAGCCTTTTCCGACGACTTCTACGCCCGCCTCTGCGGCGCCCGCCTCGCGCCGGTCCTCGACAGTTGCCGCGCCTTCAAGCGGACCTTCGGCAAGCATCTCGAGATCACCAACCTGCTGATTCCCGGGCACAACGACCAACCGGAAATGATCGGGGCGCTGCTGGACTGGGTCGCCGCCGAGCTGGGCCGCGACACCCCGCTGCACGTCTCGGCCTACTTTCCGCGCGGCGGCTTCACCGCCCCGCCCACGCCGGCGGCGACCGTGTGCCGGACCGCCGATCTCGCCCGGCGGCAGGGCTTCGAGCACGTGTACACCGGCAACCTCTGAGCAACCGCACGAGAACAACCGCCGGGGACGGCGGACGCCAGCCTACCGGCTTGCTGATTCGCCAGCAATTCTCAATTTGGCGGACTACGTCCATGAAACATGCCCTTACGGGCACACTACAAACGCGTTTGCGGCGATTTTGCGCGTTTGTAGTGGCGCCGTAAGGCGCTTCCCAGCCATATTGAGAATTGCTGACGCTGCTTGCATCGGCGGGCGGGTCGTGATAAAACAAACGTCAATGCAGGCAGAGACGGCATACGCCATCCGTGCATGTCCGCCCCGTTGCCGCCCACGCCTGTAGGTTAAGGGCATCGTCGCATCATGATCTCCTTCATTGTCGGCGTGTTGATTCTCGTGGCGGGATATTTCACCTACGGCCGCCTGGTTGAACACCTGTTCGGCCCCGACAGCCGCCCGACACCGGCCATCGGCCATCCCGACGGCATCGACCGCGTCCCCCTGCCGCACTGGAAAAACCTCCTGATCCACCTGCTGAACATCGCCGGCATCGGGCCTGTCATCGGCGTGATCCTGGGGGTCAAGTTCGGCGCGATCGTCTTCATCCTTCTCCCCGTTGGCAATGTCATCGGCGGCGCGGTGCACGACTTCTTCAGCGGCATGATCTCGCTGCGCCACAACGGCGCCAATACGCCGCTGCTCGTCCGCCGCCATCTAGGTCCCCGCATCTACCACGTCTACGCCCTGTTCCTCACCATCACCCTGCTCCTCGTCGGCACGGTCTTCGTCAACATTCCCGCCAACATCCTTGTGAAGGGACACACCGACTGGTTCTGGGTCGCCGCGGGAGCCATCTTCCTCTATTACTTCGTCTCTGCCTTCTTTCCGATCGACCAGATCATCGGCCGCATCTATCCCGTCTTCGGCGCCATCCTGCTGCTCTCCTCGCTGGCGATTCTGTTCGGCCTCGCGCCGCACGCCAGCCTGCTGAGCGAGGTGAGCCTGTCCGACGTGGCGGCTAATTTCA
The DNA here is from genome assembly GCA_012514915.1 of Lentisphaerota bacterium. Classification (GTDB taxonomy): domain Bacteria; phylum Verrucomicrobiota; class Kiritimatiellia; order RFP12; family JAAYLN01; genus JAAYLN01. The sequence goes on from JAAYZJ010000451.1 coordinate 1,316, forward strand.
CCCGGCACCCCGCAGGCGAGCCGGTCATTCCGATGCTGTTCGTGACGATCGCCTGCGGGATCATCTCGGGCTTCCACTCGACACAGGCGCCGATCGTCGCGCGCACGATGACGGCCGAGCGGCAGGGGCGCGCCGTCTTCTACGGCATGATGGTTGTGGAAGGCCTCATCGGCATGATCTGGGCCGCGGGGGGCATGGCGCTCTACGCCCACCGCCCGGAACTGCTGGCGAGCGGCAACGGCGCGGCCCTGCTGGGCGAGCTGGTGAACTGGCTGCTCCATCCAGCCGCGGCCCGTTTCGCCCTGCTTGGTGTCGTCGTGCTGGCGATCACCTCGGGCGACACGGCCCTGCGGAGTCTGCGGCTGGTCATCGCCGAGTATTTCGGCATCGACCAGACTCCCGTTCCCCTCCGCCTGCTGACGACCTTGCCGATCTTCGCCGGCGTCGCCCTGCTGCTGGCGGTTTCCCAATCCGACGCCTTCAAGATCCTGTGGAACTATTTCTCGTGGAGCAACCAGACCATCGCGGCCTTCGCCCTGCTGGTGGCGGTCGCCTATCTGCGGCGCCAGGGCAAGCCCTGCTGGGTCGCGGTCGTCCCGGCCCTGTTCATGGTGTTCATCGTCCTTGACTACATCCTGTTCGTCAGCCCCCGCGCGATCCAGGGCGCGCCGCTCGGCTTCGGGCTCCCTCCGCGCCTCGCAGCCGGCCTCGCCGCCCTGCTCGCCAGCGCCATTGTCGCCTGGATCCGCTACCGCCGGCAGCCGGAGGTGGAGTGATTGGGGTGTGGGAGTGTGGGGGTGTGGGGGTGGCGCTTCCAGAAAACTTTGTCGCAAGCTTTGTGGTGTGCACCGCTCGCTTGGCGTCCTTGGTGCCTTGGTGTTCCCGACTACAGTCGACTACTGTCGACGACCCTCGACTCCAACAGGCGAACTCCAGCGTTCCGGCCTTGCTGTTCGCCTGCCATGTGCTTCCGACTGACAGCATCCGCGTCATCCGCGGAATCCCCATTCTTGCCCCGGCCGCTCCCGCCTGCTAACATTCCCCCTGCCAGATCGATCCGGCGCGGCGGCGCGCACCGACAGGAATACAGCTCATGACTATCCGACTTCGCTCCGGTATTGCCAGCATCCTGTTGCTGGCCATCCAGAGTGCCTCCTTCGCGGCCGACGAGGCCGAAACCCGCTTCAACTTCGCCACCGGCCTCCTGATCAAGCAGGAGTACGCCCTGGCAGCCGACGAGTTCTCGGCCCTGCTCAAGCAGCATCCTGCGTTCAAGCAGGCCGATGTCGCCCGCTACCGCCAAGGGGAGGCGTTGCAGAAGGCGGGGAACGACGAGGCGGCCCGGCAGACTTTCCGTCAGTTAATCAACGACCATCCGCAGTCGGACCGCCTGCCACAGGCGCACTACTGGCTGGCCCAGTTGCTGGCCCCCGACACCCCGGCCGAGGCGGCGAAGCACTACGACACCATCGTCACCCGCTGGCCCGACCATCAACTGGCCGAGGCGGCCGCCTACGGTGTGGTGGAGACGCGCTTCAAAGCGCAGGACTGGACCGGCGCGATCGCCGCCTGCAACCGCCTCCTCGAGCGGTACCCGAAGAGCCCCCACGTCAGCCACGCCCTCTACACGCGCGGCTGGGCGGCGTTCCAATCGGCAGACTGGGCGCTGGCCACCAACAGCTTCGACCTCCTGATCCGCCAGCACCCCGATTCGCCGTATCTCCGCGAGGCCCGCTTCAAGACCGCCCAGGCCCTCCAGAAGCTGGGCCGTGCCGACGAAGCCCTGGCCGGC
>JAAYZJ010000452.1 GCA_012514915.1 Lentisphaerota bacterium
CCAGTCCGACTGTTGTGCACCGGCGGTCAAATCGCCACTCAACAGCTCCAGTTCCCCCGTCGTGTTGGCAACCCGCGCCAGGTGCAACCTCACGCAGACCGCTCCCGGCTGGGTGACGACAGCCTGGCCGAGGCGCTTGCTTGTCGTGCCGATGTTGGCGAGCACGGACGCGGTGGGTACGCCGGTGTCCCAGTTGTCGGCATTCGACCAGTCACGGTCTTCGCCGCCACCGCCTGTCCAATTGGCCGCCGTGGCCGGCCCGACGGCCAGTCCGGAGAGCAGCATCCATCCCATCCCCAAGACTGTTCGCACACCTGGGCTTGTTTGTTTCAGTCCCCGTTTCATCATGGATCTCCTTTCCTCGTTGTCCAGCCTCGTTCCCGGTGGCCGCGACCTCGCCTACTCTGTTTCGTGCGCCCGCCGCGCCGCTTCCATGTACTCCCGCCAGGCGTCGCTGAAGCGGACGAGCTGCCGGGCCGCCGCCGGGTTTCGCACGCGGCGGGTCGCCTCGTCGAGGCACTGGTCGAGCTCGTCGGCGACCGTACGCTTGCTCCCCGGTGCGGCGGGTGTGCGGAGCGCCAGGCGGCCGAAGTCGTTCAGATCCTCGAACTCCATCGGCTTGAAGGGGGCGTAGTCGCGGTAGACGAGCCCGTGGAGCGTCGTGAAGAAGCGCACCATCTCCGGCGCCGCCTCGCGGAAGGTTCGGTGCAGGAACGCCGCGCGCAGGTCGGCCACCTCGTGGCGCGGTTCCCACATCAGCCGCGTGACCACCCAGCGCTCCATCATCCCCAGCGGATTGCTGTCCCCCTCCAGGAACGCGTCGGCGAGGCCCAGCGACGCGAAGGCCGCCCAATCATGGCGGAACACGTCGGCCCAGGGACGGGCGCGGATGAACAGGAAGTACTCGTACAGCTCAAGCTCGACGTCGAGCTGGCCCCAGCGGACCATCTCGCGCCACCACATGTCGTTGATCGGCGCGTAGATCGGCTCGAAGTAGTTCTTGCGGATGTAGGGGCAGAAGCGGACGGTGTAGTTGCGCGAGAGGTTGATGCGCGGCACGCGCGCCATCCAGAAGTAGGCGATCGACTCGACCCGGGCGTCGCGCCGCGCGTAGACGTTGACGGCGTTGAGCATGGCGCAGCCGTTGGCGTAGAACTGCGTCGAGAGGAACTCCTCCTCCTCGCGGGTGACCAGCGAGCCGTTCGGCAGCCGGATCGGCAGGGCGCATGCTGCGCACTGGCACACCTTGAGCGTATCCTCGACCCACAGGCCGTGCAAGTCGTACGAATTCCAGGCGAATCCCTCGCCTGCGGGGAACTGGCTCTTGTCCGGGGCGAAGCCCGACTTAAGGACATACTCCTCCTTGGCCGGCTCGAGCACCCGGATCAGGCACGGATGCCCCGTGTAGCACCCCGGCAGCATCGGCTTGCCGTCCGCGCCGATGCCCCACGTCTCGTTCGGTTCGCCCTTGCGCCCGTCCGAGCCGGTGCCGTAGCCCCACCAGTGGTTGCAGGAGCGGCCGCGGAACCCGGCATACTCCCAGTCGCCCCAAACGCTCGACCGCGCGGCGCGGTTGTGGTCGTTGTGCCAGGCGGGGACGCCCGA
>JAAYZJ010000453.1 GCA_012514915.1 Lentisphaerota bacterium
CGGTTGAGCACCTACGCCTACTACTTCACCGCCGAGCCCCCCCCCTTCCAGACCAGCGTCCAGCCGATGCTCTGTCCCTACGGCGGCGGCGGACAGCTCGTCCACCGCGACTACCTCCACCCGCTCTTCTGGGAAACCAACGCCAAGTGGTGGAACTTCGCCTACGGCTGGAGCCGGATCACCGACCTGGCCGTGCTGCGCGACTACAACGGTCTGCTCACCAACGGCCGCCCCTTCGCCGAGGTGCTGGCCTGGGACGTCCGCGCCCTGCGCGAGCTCGGCGTCAGGCGCTTCGGCAACGAGACAGCGCTCAACACCGCCTTCCTGCAGATGGACTTCTGGGTGGCCAGCCGTCTCTACTGGAATCCCGACGCCGACGTCGAGGCGCTGCGCAAGTACTACATCCGCCGCACCTTCCGCGAGGGGGCGCCCGAAATGGAGCGCTTCTTCGGCGAGATCCGCAAATGGTGGTACACGTCGTCGGGGCTCAAGCGGGAGGATTTCGTCAATCTCGGCTGGATCGTCGACCGCATGGGGCAGCGGGACAAGCTGTACCGCCATCTCACGCGCGCCCAGGAGCTGGCGCGCCATCCGCTGGCGAAGGCCAACATCGCCCGTCTGCGCAAGACCTTCGCGCACTGGTTCCACCTCGACCCCGAGGAGGCGACGGCCGATGCCATGCTCGCCAACGCGAAGCTGGGGCGGCATGTGCGCTACTCCTCCTATATGCACGAGCAGACCCCCGTCCCCGTCAGTTACCTGTCCCTCGCCAGCGACAAGCCGCAGGAGAGCGCCAACCTGATCACGGCCGCCGACGCGCCGTCGGCCGATTTCTCCGGCTGGACTTTCAGCCTGCGCCTCCGCCCCCTCGGCGACGCCGCGCGTCCCGATTTCCAGCCGCCGCACCTGAGCCTCGGCAACGACAGCGCCTTCCTGCCGCTCACGGCCGAACCGGCGGCGCGCAACGCCGCCTCGCTGATCGAGCTCGACGGCGAGGGTGGCTCGTACTGGACGCCCGCCCGGCCGCCGGAGCGGCAGAAGGACGGCAGCCTCCTCTACCGCTGCAAAATCGAGAAGGCACCCGGCTCCCCCTTCGTCCCCGCCAAATTCTCGCGCTTCCGCCTCAGTTTCCCGCCGGGCGTCTGGCGCAAACCCGCCCCCGGCACCCGCAACGAATGCGCCCTGTACGATCTGCAGCTCACCGATCCCCGCGGCCGCCGCTACGCGATGCCGACCCTGGCCGAACAGCAGGGCAACCTCGCGCGCAAACGGTGGTTCGAGGGCGGTGAGATGGGGGATAAGTGATCTCGGTTCGTTAGTTTGGAAAGGTGTGTTCCCTGTGATGTTTCAGCGTGTTCTTCATCTCGTTAGCCTGCTGGGTTGCGCCTCCGCCGTCATCGCGGCATCCCTGCCGCCGCCCGATGCCGAACGCGGGACGCTCCCGCCGGACGTCTACATCGAGGACTACTACGCGCCACCGCCCGATTTCGTGCCGCGCCGCGAGATCGCCGCCTACACCCTCAACACCCGCGTGCCCGACTACTTCTGGCTGCGCTACGACGGCGCGCACGCGCTGGCGCTGCGCATCCGCCCCATCGTGCGCGACAAGATCGAGCAGCAAATCGCCGCACGGCTGATCGACCCGGCCAGGAACACCGGCGCACTGGACTTCGCGCTCGCGGCGGAGCAAGACGAGGCAGTGCGCACAGTCATCGTGCCGAAGCTCGACGTGCCGGCCGACGACTTCATCGA